>NZ_JBHTMX010000121.1:0-8909 GCF_042679725.1 Methylopila musalis | reverse complement strand
CCGCGCGCCGGGCATCGCGGCGGCGCGCGCGCGTCCACCTTCATGCCGCCTGTCGGAGCCCATGGCCGCGCTGTTTCCCCCCGTGCCGGCCCATGCTACACGGGCCGCCCGCCGCGCGCAGGAGGCGTCGCGCGGCGCCGCTCGTTTTCCGCCTTCCGCTTGCCCCGAGACCGCCCGTGACCGAGACCGTCGTCACCCGCTTCGCGCCGTCGCCCACCGGCTTCCTGCACATCGGCGGGGCGCGCACCGCGCTGTTCAACTGGCTCTACGCCAAGGCGCAGGGCGGCAAGATGCTGCTGCGCATCGAGGACACCGACCGCGCGCGCTCCACCGACGAGGCGATCGACGCCATTCTGGACGGGCTCAAGTGGCTCGGCCTCGACTGGGACGGCGATCCCATCTTCCAGTTCGCCCGCGCCGGCCGCCACCGCGAGGCGGTGGAGCAGATGCTGGCGTCGGGCCGCGCCTATCGCTGCTACGCCACGGCGCAGGAGCTGGAGGAAATGCGCGCCACCGCCATGGCCGAGGGCCGCCCGCCCCGTTACGACGGCCGCTGGCGGGACCGCCCGGCCTCCGACGCCCCCGCCGACCGCGCCCCCGCCATCCGCCTGCGCGCCCCGCAGGAGGGCGAGACGGTGGTGGACGATCTGGTGCAGGGCCGCGTGGTGATCCCCAACAAGGATCTGGACGATCTGGTGCTGCTACGCTCCGACGGCACGCCCACCTACATGCTGGCGGTGGTGGTGGACGACCACGACATGGGCGTCACCCACGTCATCCGCGGCGTGGACCACCTCACCAACGCCGCCCGCCAGACGCAGATCTACGAGGCGCTCGGCTGGTCCGTGCCGAAGATGGCGCACATCCCGCTCATCCACGGGCCGGACGGCGCCAAGCTTTCCAAGCGCCACGGCGCGCTCGGGGTCGAGGCCTATCGCGAGATGGGCTTCCTGCCCGCGGCGGTGCGCAACTATCTGGCGCGCCTCGGCTGGAGCCACGGCGACGACGAGATCTTCTCCACCGAGCAGGCGATCGAATGGTTCGACGTGGGCCAGATCGGCCGGTCGGCGGCGCGGTTCGACATGGCCAAGCTGTCGAACCTGAACGGCCATTACATGCGCGCCACGCCGGACGCGGAGCTGCTGGCGGCGCTGAAAGCCGCGCTGCCGCACCTGCCCGGCGGCCCGGAGGCCGCGGCGCGGCTCGACGCCACCGGGCGCTGGCCGGCGCTGGAGAGCGCCCTGCCCGGCCTGAAGGAGCGCGCGAAGACTCTCGTGGAGCTGCTTGACGGCGCACGCTTTCTGACCGACGAGCGCCCGCTGGCGCTTGAGGCCGCCGCTGAGGCGCTGCTGACGGACGACGCCCGCGCGCTGTTGGCGCGGTTGCTGCCGCGGCTGGAGGCGCTGCCGGACTGGACGGCCGCCGGGGCGGAGGCGGAGGTGCGGACGCTGGCGGAGGAGGCGGGCGTCAAGCTCGGCGCCCTCGCCCAGCCGCTCCGCGCCGCGCTGACCGGCCGCAAGACCTCGCCCGGCATCTTCGACGTGCTGGTCGCGCTCGGGCGGGACGAGAGCCTGGCGCGTCTCCGGGATCAGGCCAAATTGTGAACGAAAGCTGAGTACGGAGGCCTGCCCAACGGCGGCGCGAGCCCTATTTGCGCCGCAGCAAGACTTGCGATACGCCAAAAGCACGCCCTCCTAAAGTCGCCCCGGCTCCAGGCTGTGAGTCCGCGGACGACCCCGCCCGAGGGCCATCAAAAGCGCAAAGCTCGAGGGGCATCTCACATGGCCGAAACGACCGGAAAGCTGAAGGTTGGAGCCTCGGAGCTCGATCTGCCCATTCGACAGGGCTCGGTCGGTCCTGAGGTGCTTGACATCCAGAGCCTGTACAAGCATACGGGCCTGTTCACCTACGACCCCGGCTTCACCTCAACGGCGAGCTGCGAGTCCAAGATAACCTACATCGACGGCGATGAAGGCGTGCTGCTCTACCGCGGCTATCCCATCGACGAGCTGGCCGAGAACGGCGACTTCCTCGAGACCTGCTACCTGCTGCTGCACGGCGAGCTGCCGACCTCGGCCCAGAAGGCGGAGTTCGACCGGCTGGTGACGCGCCACACCATGGTGCACGAGCAGATGTCGCGGTTCTATTCCGGCTTCCGCCGCGACGCCCATCCGATGGCGGTGCTGTGCGGCGTGGTCGGCGCGCTGTCGGCCTTCTACCACGACTCCACCGACATCACCGACGCCGCCCAGCGCGATATCGCCGCCATCCGCATGGTCGCCAAGATCCCGACGCTCGCGGCCATGGCCTACAAATATTCGATCGGCCAGCCCTTCGTCTATCCGCAGAACGCGCTCGATTTCTCGTCCAACTTCCTGAACATGTGCTTCGCCGTGCCGTGCGAGGACTACAAGGTGAACCCGGTTCTGGCGCGCGCTATGGACCGCATCTTCGTGCTGCACGCCGATCACGAGCAGAACGCCTCCACCTCCACGGTGCGTCTCGCCGGCTCCTCGGGCGCCAATCCGTTCGCCTGCATCGCCGCCGGCATCGCCTGTCTGTGGGGCCCGGCCCATGGCGGCGCGAACGAGGCCGCGCTCAAGATGCTGTCGGAGATCGGCACGCCGGACAAGGTCGACCAGTACGTCAAGAAGGCCAAGGACAAGAACGATCCGTTCCGTCTGATGGGCTTCGGCCACCGCGTCTACAAGAACTACGATCCCCGCGCCAAGATCATGCAGAAGACCTGCCATGAGGTGCTGAAAGAGCTCGGGATCAAGGACGATCCGCTGCTCGAGGTGGCGATCCAGCTTGAGCAGATCGCGCTCAAGGACGACTACTTCATCGAGAAGAAGCTCTATCCGAACATCGACTTCTATTCGGGCATCACCCTGAAGGCCATGGGCTTCCCCACCGACATGTTCACGGTGCTGTTCGCGGTCGCGCGCACCGTCGGCTGGGTCGCCCAGTGGAAGGAGATGGTGGAAGATCCGTCGCAGCGCATCGGCCGCCCGCGCCAGCTCTACACCGGCGCGTCGCTGCGCGACTACGTGGCCATCGACCAGCGCCGCTGAGCGGCGCGACGGGGCCGAAACGCTCCCGACATGAAAAAGGGCCGGCTCACCGCCGGCCCTTTTTCATGCGTCGATTGTCATGCGCCGATGATCCGGCCGAGGGCGGCTCGCGGCCGCTCAGACGCGCTGGCCGGTCCAGGTGACGAGGCCGGTCAGCACGCGCTTCAGGGCCTGATCGAGCGCCTGCGTGGCGGAGGGGCCGGTCACGGCGCCGGTCAGCGGCTGGCGGGCCTGGAACACCTCGCCGGCGACGATCTTGCCGGTCTTGTCGTTGGTGATCTTGGCGGTCAGCTCCACCACCGCCTCGCCCGTGGCGGCGTCGATCTGGAAGGCGCGCACCTCCGTGACGAGCTGGTAGTCCACCGACAGCCGATCGCCGGGACGCCCGACGCTGCGCAGCCAGGCGGCGTTCTCGTAGGATTCGATCATCCGGGCCTGCAGCAGCTTCGGCAGCCGGTCGGACCACTGCGACTTCGGCAGGTAGGTCACCTGCCCGCCGTTCGGCTTCACCACGATGCGCTGGCCGTCGATGACGGCGACCGCCACCGGCTCGGCCACCACCAGCACGCCGCGGCGGACGCCGCCGCGCGGCAGGTCGGACGGGGCGGTGAGGTCGTAGGTGGCGTCCGGCGAGCCGGCGATCAGGCTGGAGCAGGCCGACAGCTGGAGGCCGAGCGCGACCGCCGCGGCTGCGGCGAGAACGGTCCTGAACGGGGTGCGGGCCAAGGCTCTCTCCGGGGTCGAAGGAAACGGAACGGCGCGGATCATCGGCCGCGATACTCGGGCACGCCGCCGGAGCCGCCGAACAGGAACTGGCGCGGGTTGCGCTCCAGATTGCGCAGCACGCGCTCAAGCTCGCCGAGCGTGCGCCGGCCGTCGGCGGCGAAGCCCTGCAGGTCGCGCACGCCGGAGCTCGACAGCTTGTTCACGCTGGCGGAGATGTCGGCGGTGCGGCCGTCGAGCTTCAGGGCCAGCTGGCGGATCGCCTCGGAGGTCTTCTGGAAGTCGGCGATCGCGCCCTGCGTCTGGTCGGAGCCGATCACCCGCTGGGCGTCGGCGATAACCGCGTCGAGCCGGTCGGCGGTGCCGGTCAGGCGGCCGGAAATCTGCTTGGCGTCGGCCATGATCTGGTCGACCGTCTGGGAGTTGCGGCCGAGCGCCGCGGTGAACGCGCCCACGTTGTCGACCGCCGCGCGCACCTTCTCGCCGTCGATCGCGGAGAGGATGCGGTCGGCGCTCGCCACCGTGCGGTTGATGGTCTGCCCGTCGATCGAGGTGGCGAGGCCGGTGAAGCCGTCCACGGCGCGGTTGATCTTTTCGGCGTCGATCGCCGCGATGGCGCGATCGGCGTTGCGGGCGGCGCTCTCCACCGAGTTCAGGGTGTTGGTCACCTTGTTCGGGTCGATCGAGTCGAGGATCGCCGAGAAGCGGTCCACGGAGGCGGACACCTTGGTGGAGTCGATCGAGGTGATCATGTTCTGGACGCCGGCCAGGATGCCGTCGACGCGGGTTCCGGACTTGCGCAGCTCCTCCGCCAGCGACGCCACGTCGCCGAGCGCCTTCTGCACCTGCGGCGCGCCGTCCTTCAGCGCCTGCGAGAAGGCGACGACGTTCGACATGGTGGCGTCCACCTTGTTCACGTCCACGGCGCGCACGAGGTTCTGCACGTCGGTGACGAGCGGCACCAGATTCTCCGCCAGCGCGCCGATCTGCCGGGCCGCGACGCCGGTGTTCTGCATGAAGGTCTTCAGGTCGTCGGAATTGGCCGCGAGCGCCGCAGTGAACTGCTCCACGTTCTGAAGCGAGCGCTCCACGGAGCCGCGGCTGTTGCCGACGAGGCCCTGGATGTCGGCGAAGGTGATCTGCGCCTTCTCCAGCACCGAGCGCGCGCCCTCCAGAATGTCCTGGAACGCGGAGGGTTCCGCCACGATCACCGGCGCGTTGTTGGGATCGCCCTCGGTGGTCGTCACGCGGGGCAGCGGCTCGGAGGACTGCGAGCCGCCGGCGAGCTGCACCACCGAGCCGCCCGTAAGGCCGGTGATCTCCAGCCGCGCCTTGGTGTCCTTGCGGATCGGCGTGTTTGTGAACACCTCGATGCGCGCCACCACCTTGCCGGGGTCCTGCGGATCGAAGTTCAGGTTGGTGACGTCGCCGACGCGGATGCCGTTGAACAGCACCCCAGAGCCGGGCGTGAGGCCGGAGACCGCGCCCTGGAACTGCACGCGGTAGATGGCGCGCGTGCGCTCCTGCCCGGCGGAGGTGAACCACCACACGAACAGCGCGGCGCCCGCCAGCACAAGCAGCGTGAAGGCGCCGACAAGGGCGTGATTGGCGCGGGTCTCCATGGGTCCGTCTCCTCCCGCGCGTCAGGCGGCCGTGGCGCCGATGCCGGCGGCGCGGGCGCGCTCGCCGCGAAAATACTGCTGCATCCAGGGATCGTCGTTCTTGACCATCTCGGACATGGGACCGACCGCGAGCGCCTTGCCGCCTTTCAGCGCGCAGATGCGGTCGCAGGCGGTGGTCAGACTGTCGAGGTCGTGGGTCACCATGTAGACGGTGAGCCCGAGCGAATCCCGAAGCGTCATGATCAGCTTATCAAAATCCGCGGCGCCGATGGGGTCGAGGCCAGCCGTCGGCTCGTCGAGGAACACGATGTCCGGATCGAGCGCCAGCGCCCGCGCCAGCGCCGCGCGCTTGATCATGCCGCCGGAGAGTTCGGACGGATAGCGGTCCGCGGCCTCGGGCTTCAGCCCCACAAGGTCGATCTTCAGCCGGGAGATCTCGTCCCGGAGCTTCGGCCCGAGCGAGGTGTGCTCGCGCAGCGGCATCTCGATGTTCTGCTTCACGGTCTGGGACGAGAACAGCGCGCCCTGCTGGAACAGCACGCCCCAGCGCTGCTCCACCGTGAGCCGCTCCTTCTCCGTCGCCTTGTCCAGATCGACGCCCAGCACCTCGACCCGGCCGGAGCGCTTCGGCAGCAGCCCGATGACCGCGCGCAGCGTGACCGACTTGCCCGCGCCGGACGGACCGACGACGCCGAGGATCTCGCCCTTGCGCACGTCGAGGTCGAAGCCGTCGATCACGTTGCGGTCGCCGAAGCCGACCACGAGGTTCTCAACCCGGATGACCAGTTCGTGGCCGTCGGCCTCGGGGAGCTTGGCCATGCTCAGATCCCCATCGCCGCGAACAGCATGGCGAACACACCGTCGAGCACGATCACCACGAAGATCGACTTCACCACCGACGACGTGGTGCGCGCGCCGAGCGATTCCGCCGAGCCCTTCACCTTCGCGCCCTCGGTGCAGGCGATGAGGCCGATCACCACCGCCATGAAGGGCGCCTTCACGATGCCGACCATGAAGGTCTGGAACGTCAGCGCGTCCTTGAGGCGCTGCAGGAAGGTCACCGGCGTGATGTCGCCATAGGCCCAGGCCACCAGCCCGCCGCCGAGCAGCGCCGACATGGAGGCGAGGAAGGACAGGAGCGGCATGGCGATGACCAGCGCCACGAGGCGCGGCATGGCCAGAATCTCGATCGGATCGAGGCCCATGGTCTTCAGCGCGTCGATCTCCTCGCGCATCTTCATCGAGCCGATCTCGGCGGTGAAGGCCGAGCCCGAACGGCCGGCCACCATGATGGCGGTGAGCAGCACGCCAAGCTCGCGCAGCACCAGAATGCCGAGCAGATCGACCACGAACAGCGTGGCGCCGAAGTTCTTGAGCTGGAAAATGCTCTGCTGCGCCACGATCGCGCCCACAAGGAACGAGATCAGCGCCACGATCGGCGTCGCCGCCAGCCCCACCCGCTGCAGATTCGCGACCGTGGAGGTGAAGCGGAAGCGCCACGGCGCCCGGAGCAGCCGCAGCGTCGCCATGGTCACGGCGCCGAGGAAGCCGACGCCGAGAATCACGTCGTCCTTCAGCGAGGCCACGCCGGCGCCGAAATTGGCCAGCATCGCGAACAGCGGCGACTCGTTGCGGCCCTTCGGGGCCGGCTCCTGCCCGCGCCCGTCCAGCGCGTCGAGCAGGCGCTGGTGCTGGGGGCTCGCGCCGTCGAGCCGCGCCGTGGCGCCGGCGCTTTCCGCCTGCTCCACCAGCCGCCGCAGCAGCACCGCGCCCACCGTGTCGAGCCGTCCGAGCCCGGACAGGTCGATCGTGAGCGCCTTGCCCCGGGCGTCGCGCAGATCGATCCGGTCGACCTGCCGCGCGAGTTGCTCGCCGCCCAGCGCCGTCCAGTCGCCGAGCGGCTTCAGCACCACCCCGTCGTCGTTCCGCTCTGTCTTGAAACTGCCGGACGTGGCTTCAGCCTGCACGGGAGGTCGCTGGTGCTCCGGAACGTGGGCTCGCCTTGCGGCGCACAAAGTCGGTTCGTATTACTAGAGCGTAAATGGCGCTGTCGAGGCGATCCACGATTAAGGACCAGCGCATGGAGATCGCGAAGCCCTATCTGTTGTTTCTGGGCGACGCCCCGGACGCCCTCGCCGCTAAGACCGCGGCCGGCGTGGTGGACTGGCGGCGGGACTGGTGCGTCGGCCAGCTTCGCCTGCCCGGCTGCAAGGCGGATGTGGGGCTGCCCGATCTCGACGTGGCCGGCGCGGTGGCGGCGGGCGCGAAAACGCTGGTGATCGGCGTGGTGAACGCCGGCGGCGTGCTGCCCGAGCACTGGATCGACCAGATCGTGCTGGCGCTCGAATCGGGGCTCGACGTGGCGAGCGGGCTGCACGGCCGGCTCTCGAGCTTCCCCCGCATCGCCGAAGCAGCCAAACGCCATGGCCGCGCGCTGCACGACGTGCGCCACGCGAGCGAGCGCTTCGCCACCGGCAAGGGCGTGAAGCGCCCGGGGCGCCGGCTGCTCACGGTCGGCACCGACTGTTCGGTCGGGAAGAAATACGCGGCGCTGGCGCTGGAGGCGGAGATGACGGCCCGCGGCCTCGACGCTGAGTTCCGCGCCACCGGCCAGACCGGCGTGCTGATCGCGGGGCGGGGCGTGGCGGTGGACGCGGTGGTGGCCGACTTCATCTCCGGCGCCGCCGAATGGCTGACGCCCGCCGCCGACCCCGCCCACTGGGACGTGGTCGAGGGCCAGGGCTCGCTGTTCCACCCGTCCTTCGCCGGCGTCACGCTCGGCCTGCTGCACGGCGCCCAGCCGGACGCCTTCGTGGTCTGCCACGAGCCCACCCGCACGACCATGCGCGGCGTGCCGCATCCCCTGCCCTCCATCGGACAGGTGATCGAGGCGACGGTCGCCGCCGGCCGCCTCACCAATCCCGAGATCCGCTGCGTCGGCCTCGCCATCAACACCTCGGCCCTCGACGAGACCGAGGCCCGCGCCACGCTGGACGCCGCGGCCGCCGTCCACGGCCTGCCCGCCAGCGACCCCGTCCGCTTCGGCGTCGGCCCGATCGTCGACCGCCTGATCGCCACGTTCCCGTGACGGCGTCAGCCTCTCCCCACGCCCGCCACTTCCTTGTCCCGGGCTTGACCCGGGACCCAGAAACACGAACGGCTGCCGCTCCCACCGGCATGAACGCCGCGCCCTTCCCGAATACGCCCGCGTGTCTGGGTCCCAGGTCACGCCCGGGACAAGGGGAGGTCGCCTGATGTCGGTTCAGCTGTCCGCCCGCATGGAGCGCTGGCCGGTCGCCGGGGCGTTCACCATCGCCCGCGGCTCGGTGACCGAGGTGACGACGGTGGTGGCGGAGATCACGGACGGGCCGTTCCGGGGCCGGGGCGAGTGCCGCCCCTACGCGCGCTATGGCGAGACGCCCGAGGGCGTCGCGGCGGCGATCGAGGCGCTGGCGGGCGCTGTCGCGGGCGGGCTCGACCGCGCCGCGCT
>NZ_JBHTMX010000120.1:0-8927 GCF_042679725.1 Methylopila musalis | reverse complement strand
CGCCCGCGACGTGCTGCGCCGCCTCGACGGCAAGGCCGGCGGCCGCACGCTGGTCGTCGCCACGCATCTGCGGCGCGAGGCCGAAATCTGCGACCGCGTGATCGCGCTGGAGCGCGGGCGCGTCGTCGCCGATCTCACGCCCGGCGCGCCGGGCTTCCAGGCCGCGCTCGACCGGCTCCGGCCGGACTGAGCGCGACCGGACAGACACCGTTTCCCGCCCCGCGCCGCGTTCGGCGACGCAAGGGCGTATCAGGAGGCCGGCGACCCCGCCGGAAGGCATGAGATGGAACTCGACGTCGTCGCCCTGTCGCGATTGCAATTCGCGCTCACGGCTCTCTACCACTTTCTGTTCGTGCCGCTCACCATCGGCCTCTCGATCCTGCTTGCGATCATGGAGACCGTGTATGTGATGACCGGGCGGGTCATCTGGCGTCAGATGACCAAGTTCTGGGGCGTCCTGTTCGGCATCAACTTCGCCATCGGCGTCTCCACCGGCCTCGTGATGGAGTTCCAGTTCGGCATGAACTGGAGCTACTACAGCCACTACGTGGGCGACATCTTCGGCGCGCCGCTGGCGATCGAGGGCCTGATGGCCTTCTTCCTGGAGGCGACCTTCGTCGGCCTGTTCTTCTTCGGGTGGGACAAGCTGTCGAAGCTCGGCCATCTCGCCGCCACCTGGGCGGTGGCGCTGGGGTCGAACTTCTCGGCGCTGTGGATCCTGATCGCCAACGGCTGGATGCAGAACCCGGTGGGCGCCTCCTTCAACCCGCAGACCATGCGGATGGAGGTGAACGACTTCTTCGCCGTGCTGTTCAACCCGGTGGCGCAAGCGAAGTTCGTGCACACGGTCTCGGCCGGCTACGTCACGGCGTCGATCTTCGTGCTCGGCGTCTCCGCCTGGTACCTGTTGAAGGGCCGACATCTGGAGCTCGCCAAGCGCTCCATGACCGTCGCCGCCTCCTTCGGCCTCGCCGCCTCGCTGTCTGTGGTCGTGCTGGGCGACGAGAGCGGCTACCTCTCCACCGAGCATCAGAAGATGAAGCTCGCCTCCATCGAGGCCATGTGGAAGACGGAGCCGGCGCCGGCCGCCTTCACCGCCTTCGGCTTCCCCGACCAAGCCGCGCGCGAAACGCATTACGCCGTCCACATCCCGTGGGTGATGGGCCTGATCGGCACGCGCTCCCTCACGACCGAGATCCCCGGCATCGAGGATCTGGTGAAGCGCGCTGAAGGCCGCATCCGCAACGGCGTCGAGGCCTATGACGCGCTGCAGACCATCCGCGCGTCGGCCGCGCCCGGCGCCATCCCGGCGGAGGCCCAGGCGGCCTTCGAGGCCGGCGGCCACGATCTCGGCTACGCGCTGCTGCTGAAGCGCTACGTGGACGATCCGCGTCAGGCCACCGACGAGCAGATCGCGAAGGCCGCGGCGGACACCATCCCCCATGTGCCGACGCTGTTCTGGACCTTCCGCATCATGGTGGGCCTCGGAATCTTCTTCATCGCGCTGACGGCGACGTTCTTCTACCTCTCCGCCCGGCACCGGCTGGACCGCTATCCGCTGCTGCTGAAGCTCGCGGTGGTGGCGATCCCGCTGCCTTGGATCGCGGCGGAATGCGGCTGGATCGTCGCGGAGGTGGGCCGCCAGCCCTGGATCATCGAGGGCGTGCTGCCGACCGCGGCGGCTGTGTCCGACCTCGGCGCCTTCACGGTGCTGCTGACGATCCTGGGCTTCACGGCGATCTACACCGTGCTGTTCATCGTGGAGATGGGCCTCATGCTCCACGCGATCAAAAAGGGCCCCGCGCCCGATCCCGAGCCCCAGGCCGAGCTCGCCCCCTACGCTCTCGCGCCCGCGGAGTAAGGCGTCATGATCCTGCACACGCTTCTCGACTACGAAACCCTTCGCGTCATCTGGTGGCTGCTGCTCGGCGTGCTGCTGATCGGCTTCGCCGTGATGGACGGCTTCGATCTCGGCACCGGCATGCTGCTGCCCTTCGTGGCGGAGACCGACCTGGAGCGCCGGGTGGTCATCAACTCCGTCGGCCCGGTCTGGGAAGGCAACCAGGTGTGGCTGATCCTCGGCGGTGGCGCGGTGTTCGCCGCCTGGCCGCCGCTCTACGCCGTGTCGTTCTCGGGCTTCTATCTGGCGATGTTCGCGATCCTGTTCGCGCTCATCCTGCGCCCGGTCGGCTTCAAGTACCGCTCCAAGCGGGAGGACCCGCGCTGGCGCTCGGGCTGGGACTGGGCGCTGTTCGTGGGCGGCCTCGTGCCGGCTCTCGTCACCGGCGTCGCGGTGGGCAACGTGCTTCAGGGCGCGAACTTCCACTTCGGCCCGGACCTGCGCATCTTCTACGACGGCACCACGCTGTTCGAGCTGCTGAACCCGTTCGGCCTGCTCTGCGGACTGGTGTCGGTGGCGATGCTCGTCATGCACGGCGCCAACTGGCTGCTGCTGAAGACGGACGGCCCGGTCTACGAGCGGGCGCGCACCTTCGGCGGCCTCGCGGCGGTCGCGGTCATCGTCCTGTTCGCGCTCGGCGGGCTGTGGCTGTGGCTCGGCGTGGACGGCTACCGCTTCGTCAGCGCGGTCGTCACGGACGGCCCGTCCAACCCGCTCGCCAAGACGGTGGAGCGCGCGTCGGGCGTCTGGCTCGAGAACTACGGAACCATGAGCTGGACCATCATCGCCCCGGCGCTCGGCTTCCTCGGCGCGCTGGCGAGCCTCGGCTTCTCGCAGGGGCGCAAGGCCGTCCTCGCGCTGCTGTCGAGCGCGCTGTCGATCTTCGGCCTGATCTCGACGGTGGGGCTCTCCATGTTCCCCTTCATCCTGCCGTCCTGGACCGATCCGAAGTCGAGCCTGACGGTGTGGGACGCCTCGTCCAGCCATCTGACGCTGTTCATCATGCTGGTGGCGACGGTGATCTTCCTGCCGCTCGTCCTCGCCTACACGGCGTGGGTCTACCGGGTGCTGTGGGGCAAGGTGGACGAACGCGCCATCGCCCGCGGCGACGGCCACGCCTACTGACCGCCGAAGACAAGGAGACACGCATCATGTGGTACTTCGCCTGGATCCTCGGCCTGCCGCTGGCCGCCGCCTTCGCCGTGCTCAACGCCATGTGGTACGAGCTGGTGGACGACAGGGTGAAACAGGGCCCGCAGGCCGCCGAGCGGGGCGTCCTGCCCCGCTGACGGCCGCACGCCGCATCAGCCCCCTCACCCGGCGCTTCGCGCCGACCTCTCCCCGCTGTGGAGAGGTGAAGAACGGCGCCGCTTGCGTCACCTCTCCCCAGCCGGGGAGAGGTCGGAGGGCGCCAGCCCTCCGGGTGAGGGGCGCTTTGTGCGACAGCAATCACGCCTTCCGAACGCGCCGGCTTGTCCGGCGCGTTCGTCGTTTCGGAGGGTCAGGCCGGCACGCGCACCACGGCGCGCAGGCCGCCGAGCGGGCTCTGCTCCAGCGTGACGTCGCCGCCATGGCTGCGGGCGATGTCGCGGGTGATGGCGAGGCCGAGCCCCGAGCCGCCATGGTCCTGGTTGCGGGCGGCGTCGAGGCGCAGGAACGGGCGGAACACCTCCTCCCGCTTCTCCAGCGGCACGCCGGGACCGTCGTCGTCGATGCGGATCTCGAGCGTGCGCCCGTCATGGATCGCCGTCACCTGGATGCGGCGGGCGTAGCGGGCGGCGTTCGACACCAGATTGCCGAGGCAGCGCCGGAACGCGTCCGGCCGCACCACCGCCACCGGATCGCCGTGACTCTCCACGCTGACCTTGGCCCCGGAGGTCTCGGCCGCGCGCTTCAGGTCATCCAGCATGGCGGGCACGTCGGTCGGCTGGGGCGGCTCGCCGGCGTCGCCGCGCACGAAGGCGAGATAGGCCTCCAGCATGCGCGTCATCTCGTCCACGTCCCGGTTGAGGTCCTCGATCTCGGGACACTCGTCCAGCACCGCGAGCTGCAGCCGGAAGCGGGTGAGCATGGTGCGCAGGTCGTGGCTCACGCCCGCGAGCATGGCGGTGCGCTGCTCGATCTGGCGCTCGATGCGGTCGCGCATATCCACGAAGGCGCGGCTCGCCTCCCGCACCTCCCGCGCGCCGCGGATGCGCAGCTCGGGCGCCGCCCGCCCCTTGCCGAAGCTCTCCGCCGCCCCCGACAGCTCCACGATCGGCTTGATCTGGTTGCGCAGAAACAGGATGGCGACGCCGATCAGCACCAGCGAGGCGCAGACCATCCACACGAGGAAAATGTGGCTGTTGGAGGCGTAGGTCTGGCTGCGGCGGGCGATGGCCTTCATCACGCCGTCGTCCAGCAGGACCCGGATCTCCACGAAGTTGGAGCGGCCGACCGTGTCGATCCAGAACGGACGCTTCAGCTCCTCCTTGAGCTGCTTCGACAGCGCCTCGTCGAGGATGGAGAAGAACGGCCGCGGCCGGGGCGGCGGCAGCGCCCGGTCGGCCGTGAACTCCACCTGCAGCGACAGCCGCTCCCGGGCGACGCGGATCAGGGTGGCGTCGCTCTCGGGCGAGGGGCTCGCCGCGTGCAGGGCCGCGAGCGCCGCCACGTTCTGCGCCACCGCGTTCGACAGCCGCTCGGTGACGACCTCGTAGTGCCGCTCCATGAACACGAAGGCGAGCACGCCCTGCAGCAGCACCATGGGCGCCACGATGATCAGCAGCGAGCGGGTGTAGAGCCCCTTCGGCAGCAGACGCCGCGCCCACCCCACCGCCGGCTGGGTCGCGCTCATGCGTCCGCGAGCAGGCGGTAGCCGAGCCCGCGCACGGTCTGCAGCAGCAGCGGCTGGGCGGGATCGTCCTCGATCTTGCGGCGCAGGCGCGTCACCACCACGTCGACCGCCCGGTCGCCGGGCGCCACGTCGTCGCCCGCCACCGCCGACCGGGGCACGGTCTGCCCCAGCCGCTCAGCGAGCGCCACCACCATGTCGCGCTCCCGGTCGGCGAGGCGCACCACCTCGTCGCCGCGCCGCAGCTCGCCCCGTCCGCGATGGAAGGCGAAGCCCCCGAAGCGCACCTCCGGCTCCGACGTCATGGCCGCCGCCCCGGCCCGGCGCAGGATGCCGCTGATGCGCAGCAGCAGCTCGCGCGGGTCGAAGGGCTTCGCCAGATAATCGTCGGCGCCGGTCTCGAGCCCCGCGATGCGGTCCTCGGCGTCCGAGCGGGCGGTGAGCATGAGGATCGGCACCGCGGAGCGGGCGCGGATGGCGGTGGCGAGCTCGAGCCCGCTCTCGCCCGGCATCATCACGTCCAGCACCAGCAGGTCGAAGGCGAGCGCGTCGAGCTTGCCGCGCGCCTCGGCCGCGTCCGCCGCCGCGGTGACGCGGTAGCCCTTGCCGGCCAGGAACTTCTGCAACAGCGCGCGGATGCGGGCGTCGTCGTCCACGATCAGGAGATGCGCCGCGGCGTCGGTGGGCGCGGGCTGGGGAGGAACGGCCATGCTCAGGCGCCGCCGCCGCGGGGCCGGCCGAGCGCCGTCAGCCGCTCCACCTTGCCGCGCTCGTCCCGGTCCACCATGGCGTAGAGGAAGCGGCGCGCGGCCTCCCCCGCTTCGGGTCCCGCGAGCTCGATCGCCCGGCCGATGCGCGCGCTCTGCAGATGGGCGAGCTCCAGCGCCAGCTCGTCGCCACGCTCGGTGACGTAGAGCCGCCGCTGGCGCCGGTCCGAGGCGCCCTCGCGCTGGACGATGAAGCCCTGGTCCACCAGCTCCCGCAGCACCCGGCCGAGGCTCTGCTTGGTGATCTTCAGGATGTCGAGCAGGTCCGTCACCGTCAGGCCGGGATTGCGGTCCACGAAATGCAACACGCGATGGTGCGCGCGGCCGAAACCGTAGCCCGCCAGCGCCTCGTCCACGTCGCGAACGAAGTCGCGATAGGCGAAAAACAGCAGCTCGATCAGATCGTAAGGCGGTTCGTCGCCGGCCGCTGAGGGCGCGTCCGGCGCGGCCAGCGCCCGCCGGTCGCCCTGGGGCGCCATTACGTCAGTCATATTGACTTATCCAGACCATTTCAGTACATCACCACCCCTACGCACGAAACGAACTTGCCGCAACGAACGTCAGGATCGCAGAACATTGCGTGGGAGCGTCGCCGCGCAGCCGCCCGCGGGGAAGATTATCCGCTCGCGCCCGGCGACGCAAAACGGCATCCGCCGTTGATCCGCTTGACCCTCGCCGCTTTCGGGCGCACGAGCCTGACGACGGATCGACGACGACATATGACGGCCGGGACAACCGGCGCCGCACTGTCCTGAAGGAGCTTCATCATGGCCGACGCCCAACCTTTCGATCAACGTGACGGCGTCATCTGGTTCGACGGCGCGTTCGTGCCCTGGGCGGACGCCAAGGTGCATGTGCTTACCCACGCCCTGCATTACGCCAGCGCCGTGTTCGAGGGCGAGCGGGCCTATGGCGGGCGCATCTTCAAGTTGGACGAGCATTCGCGCCGGCTGGTGGAGAGCGGAAAGCTGCTCGGCTTCGACATCCCCTACTCCGTGGCCGAGATCAACCGCGCCTGCGAGGAGACGCTGGCGCGGCAGGGCTTCCAGGACGCCTATGTGCGCCCGATCGCCTGGCGCGGCAGCGAGATGATGGGCGTCTCCGCCCAGAACAACCGCATCCACCTCGCAATCGCGATCTGGCAGTGGCCGAGCTACTTCGACCCGGCGCAGCGGCTGAAGGGCATCCGCGTCGACCTCGCCGAATGGCGCCGGCCCGATCCGAAGACCGCCCCGTCCCGCGCCAAGGCCACCGGCCTCTACATGATCTGCACGCTGTCCAAGCACGCCGCCGAGCGCAAGGGCTACGCTGACGCGCTGATGCTCGACTGGCGCGGCCAGGTGGCGGAGTGCACCGGCGCCAACGTGTTCTTCGTGAAGGACGGCGCGCTGCACACCCCGACCCCGGACTGCTTCCTCGACGGCATCACCCGCCGCACCGTGATCGACCTCGCCCGCCGGCGCGGCGTCGAGGTGATCGAGCGCGCGATCCAGCCGGAGGAGCTTGGAAGCTTCGAACAGTGCTTCATCTGCGGCACGGCGGCGGAGGTGACCCCGGTCTCCGAGATCGCCGACTGGCGCTTCACCGTCGGCGATCTGACCAAGACGCTGATGGAGGACTACCACGCCGAGGTGCAGCCCAAGGCGAGCGTCGCCGCGGCCTGATCGCCCCTCTCTCAGACGACCTCGAACGGCGGGAGCGCGCAGGCGCGTCCCGCCGTTTTCAGTTTGAGGGCGGCGCGTGGCGGCGGGCGGCGAGCACCCGGGCGACGCGGGCGTCGAGGCTGTCCTGCCCGCGCTTCTCCTCGGTCGCCGCCACATAGGCCTGCGCCTTCTCCCGCTCCCGCTCGAAGGCGAGCGCGATCAGCGCGCCGATGTCATGGGCGATCATGGACCCGATGCGGGCGAGGATCGCCGCGCTCGGGATCATGGTGCCGAACCACAGCGCCGGCACGGCGCTCAGCCCGCCCCGGGGCAGCGGCAGGTGCAGCCGCGAGGTCACCAGCGTCAGGAAGGTGGAGAAGGCGTAGAGCCCAACCAGCAGCGTGGCGTAGCTGATCATCTTGTCGAGGCCGAGCACGGTCTCGCCCCTGTTCGCCAGCCCCCAGCCGAAGCCGCCGGCGCCAAGCGCCGCGATCAGCCCCCAGGACAGCGAGATCACCAGCCCGTAGAGCCCCGCCACGTCCGCCCGCCCGGCGCCGCGCAGGGCCGCGATGCGGGAGGCGGTGGTCTCCGGCGACAGCCACGTCACCTGCGGCGCATAGGTCGCGATCGGCTTCAGCAGATCCACGCCGAGCGCGAGCACCAGCACGCCGGCGAGCAGCGCGTAGGCCCCGACGATCATGGCGGTGGAGACTCGGAACGACATGCCCGGATCGTAGGGCGCGCCCGCGCTGGCGCCGAGGTCATATTTTATTAAAGTTAAAAGTAGTTAACGCCTGTTTTTCTGGCGCGGTGGTTGCGGGAGCGGAAGCAGTGGGGGACGCGTCGGCGAACGGACCCGCCACGCCCCTTGTCCCGGCCTTGAGCCGGGATCCAGAAACGCCAGCGTTTCAGATGACGCTCACCCGGCGACATGGCTCATTCTGCGCCGCTAGCGTGTCTGGGTCCCGGCTCAAGGCCGGGACAAGGGACGTGGCGCGCCGCGACATCGGACGTGCGCAAGCCCCTGCTCTTCTGAATCTTTTCCCGGCCTTGAGCCGGGATCCAGAAACGTCAGCGGCTCAGAATCAGACGCGACGGGCGGAGCGCTTCAGCTTGCGGGAGTCGCGTGTCTGGGTCCCGGCTCAAGGCCGGGACAAGAGAGGTGTCGCGCCGCGATTTCGGGCAGGCGCGGCCCCTGCTCTCCTGTATCTTTTCCCGGCCCTGAGCCGGGATCCAGAAACGTCAGTGGATCCGGATAAGACGCGACGGGCGGAGCGCTTCAATTTGCAGGCGTCGGCGTGTATGGGTCCCGGCTCAAGGCCGGGACAAGGGAGGTGGCGCGCCAAGACGACGTTGGTGAGCCAAGCCCTCAGCCCTGCTCCCAGCGCCGCGTCGCGTCGTCGTCGGCGGTCTTGGCGGCGACCCAGGAGGTTCCCTCTGCGGTTTCCTCCTGCTTCCAGAACGGCGCGGAGGTTTTGAGGTAGTCCATGAGGAACTGGGCGGCCTCGAAGGCGGCGGCGCGGTGGGCGGAGAGCGTGGCCACGAAGACGATCGGCTCGCCCGGCAGAATGCGGCCGTGGCGGTGGATCACCAGCGCGTCGGCGAGCGGCCAGCGCGCGCGCGCCTCCGCCTCGATGCGGGCGAGCTCCTGCTCGGCCATGTCCGGGTAGCATTCCAGCGTCAGCGCGGCGAGCGTCGCGCCGCTGTCGGCGCCCCGGCGGCAGAGCCCGGTGAAGGTGACGACCGCGCCCACCTCCTCCCGGCCCGCGGCGAGGCGCGCCGCC
>NZ_JBHTMX010000119.1:0-8971 GCF_042679725.1 Methylopila musalis | reverse complement strand
GAGACGCGCGAAGCCGGTCGTGGCCACGCGGGCGAGCGTGCGCCGGCGGCGTCCCGACTCCGGCAGCAGCGCGGCGAGCGCCGCCTCGGGGTCGTCGCCTTCCAGCAGATGCAGCGGCAGCGTGCGCCAGACGAAATCGCCGGTCTCAAGCCGCGTCGCCTCGGGAAGCGCCGACGGCCCGGCCAGCGCGATCAGCAGCGCCTCGCCCGGACGGTCATGTTTGAACCGGTCCGGCTCCGGCGCGCCGCTGTAACGGGTGCGCGCGTCCACCTCCAGCGGCCCGTGCCAGTCGCCGAGCGCCAGATAGGCGAGGCCCGCCCGGCGGGCGCGATCCGGCGCGATCACGTCGGCGGCGGTCTGCTCTTCCGAGAAGCCGTGGATCGCGCCGTGAGCGAGCCCGATGCGAAGCGCGCCTTCGGGCGTCGCCTCGCCGTCCATCCATTCGGTCAGGTCGCGGCCGGGCCGGCGCGTGGTACAGGGCGCGGGCAGCAGAACGACGCCGTCTGCAAGCTGGATCGGCTTCGGCTCCACAGCCAGCGTCACATTGTCCGGCGCCTCGGCGCCAAGCGCCGTCCACAGCGGGCTCGCCTGCAGCGAATCGTGATTGCCCGGCAGCAGCACCCAGCGGATGGACGCGTGGTCGCGCATTTCCGCCAGCGCCTGCCGTCGCACGTCGGGCGCGGGCGTTTCGGCGTCGAAGGTGTCGCCGGCGAGAAGGATGGCGTCCGCGCCCTGCTCCCGCGCATGACGCGCGAGGCGGCCGATCACCCCGTGGCGCGCCTCACGCAGCCGGCCCGGCAGATCGCCGGAAAAGGCGCCGAAGCGCTTGCCGAGATGCAGGTCGCTCGAATGGATGAAGCGGAACATGGCTGCGCAGGGTCCCGGCCGGATCGTCGCCGCTCGTTCGCGGCGGATGGCGCAAGGCCGGACGGCGCACATAACGGCCGCCGACAGCTGTCGCGGACGCGCCGCGAAACGCGTGACCGACCAAGGACGGCGCCGGTCTGGAATGTCGTGGGAGACCGGCTGGTGGGCGGTGACGGGCTCGAACCGCCGACCCTCTCGGTGTAAACGAGATGCTCTACCAACTGAGCTAACCGCCCGGCCCCGGCCCGATCCGGCGCGAGACGCGCCGGCGGCGATGCGAACGGCCGACGGGCGGGGGCGCATGACGCGCCGCCCGCCGTCGCGTCCGATCAGGCGTTGACCGCGTCCTTCAGGGCCTGGCCGGCCTTGAACTTCGGGGTGTTGGATTCCGGGATCTTGATCGTTTCGCCGGTGCGCAGGTTGCGGCCGACGCCAGCGGCGCGCTTCACCACCGCGAAGGTGCCGAAACCGACGAGACGGACCTCGTCGCCCTTCTTGAGCGCCGAGATGATGGCGTCGAAGGTGGCGTCCACGGCCTTGGCGGCGTCCAGCTTGGTCAGACCGGAGGTCTCGGCGACCTCGGCGATCAGATCGGACTTGTTCATCGTTCCCTCCATGCTGAGGGGAATCGCGCGAGACGCGCGCCCCTGAACGAGCCCGGCACATTTTCGCGAAACGGCAGGAAGAGCAAGACGCAGTCCGCCGTTTTCGTTCATTTTGTACGGATTCCAGCCTGCACTGCGACGTTTCCACGCCGCCTGCGCCACAGCGGGACGCAAAAGAAGAGACCGGCGGCTCGTCTGGCGGGCCGCCGGTCCATCATCGTTCAGTGGGCGCGCAGGCCCGCGCCCTCGTCTTCCGTGGCCGCGGCGGGAGGCGGCGTGCGGTCCTCCTCCCAGGCGATCGGCTCCGGCTTGCGGGTCAGGGCGCGGCTCAGCACCTCGTCCACCACCCGCACCGGAACGATCTCAAGCCCGTTCTTCACGCTGTCCGGGATGTCCGCCAGATCCTTGGCGTTTTCCTCCGGGATGAGCACGGTCTTGATGCCGCCGCGCAGCGCGGCGAGCAGCTTCTCCTTCAGGCCGCCGATCGGCAGCACCCGGCCGCGCAGCGTGACCTCGCCAGTCATGGCGATGTCCTTGCGCACCGGAATGCCGGTCACCACCGAGACGATGGCCGTGACCATGGCGATGCCGGCGGACGGGCCGTCCTTGGGCGTCGCGCCTTCCGGCACGTGGACGTGGATATCCCGCCGGTCGAACAGCGGAGGTTCCACGCCGAAATCCACGGCGCGGGAGCGGACATAGGACGCCGCCGCCGAGATGGACTCCTTCATCACGTCCTTCAGGTTGCCGGTCACCGTCATGCGGCCCTTGCCGGGCATCATGACGCCTTCGATCGTCAGCAGCTCCCCGCCGACCTCCGTCCAGGCGAGGCCCGTCACCACGCCGACCTGATCCTCAAGCTCCGCCTCGCCGTAGCGATAGCGCGGCACGCCGAGGTAGTCGGCGAGGTTCGCGGCCGTGACCACCACGGCGGTCTGCGTCTTGTCGAGCACCAGCACCTTGACCGCCTTGCGGGCGAGGTTCGCCAGCTCGCGCTCCAGATTGCGGACGCCCGCCTCCCGCGTGTAGCGCCGGATCACCTCCAGCAGCGCGTCGGGCTCGATCGTCAGCTCCTTCGGCGCCAGACCGTGCTTGCCGTAGATCTCGGGCAGCAGGTGGCGACGGGCGATCTCGACCTTCTCCTCCTCGGTGTAGCCGGCGATGCGGATCACCTCCATGCGGTCCATCAGGGCCGGGGGGATGTTCAGCGTGTTCGCCGTCGTCACGAACATCACGTTCGACAGGTCGTAATCGACCTCGAGGTAATGGTCGTTGAAGCTGGAGTTCTGCTCGGGGTCCAGCACCTCGAGCAGGGCGGAGGCCGGATCGCCGCGGAAGTCCATGCCCATCTTGTCGATCTCGTCGAGCAGGAAGAGCGGGTTGGTCTTCTTCGCCTTCTTCATGGACTGGATGACCTTGCCGGGCATCGAGCCGATGTAGGTGCGGCGATGGCCGCGGATCTCCGCCTCGTCGCGCACGCCGCCGAGCGACATGCGGACATATTCGCGGCCCGTGGCCTTGGCGATCGAGCGGGCGAGCGAGGTCTTGCCGACGCCGGGAGGGCCGACGAGGCACAGGATCGGGCCGGTGAGCTTGTTCGCGCGGCTCTGCACCGCGAGATACTCCACGATCCGCTCCTTGACCTTCTCAAGGCCGAAGTGCTCCGATTCCAGCAGCGTCTCAGCCTGGGCCAGGTCCTTCTTGACCTTGCTCCGCACGCCCCACGGGATCGACAGCAGCCAGTCCAGATAGTTCCGGACGACCGTCGCCTCCGCCGACATGGGACTCATCTGGCGCAGCTTCTTGAACTCGGCGTCAGCCTTGTCGCGGGCCTCCTTGGAGAGCTTGGTGCGGGCGATCCGCTCTTCGAGTTCGGCCAAATCGTCCCGGCCATCGTCGTCGCCGAGCTCCTTCTGGATCGCCTTCATCTGCTCGTTCAGGTAGTACTCGCGCTGGGTCTTCTCCATCTGCCGCTTGACGCGGGTGCGGATGCGCTTCTCCACCTGAAGCACGGAGACCTCGCTCTCCATCAGGGCGAGCACCTTCTCCAGCCGCTCGAACACGTTGGCGAGTTCGAGCACCGACTGCTTCTCGGGGATCTTCACCGCGAGATGGGAGGCGACCGTGTCGGCGAGCTTGGACGGATCGTCGATCTGGCTGACGGCGCTCACCACCTCGGGCGAGACCTTCTTGTTCAGCTTCACGTAGTTCTCGAAGTCGGAGATGACGGAGCGCGACAGCGCGTCCACCTCCACCTGCTTCTCGATCACATCCTCAAGGGTCTCGACCCGCGCCTCGAAAAACTCGGTCCGGTCGGTGTAGTCGAGCACGCGCGCGCGGCCCTGGCCCTCGACCAGCACCTTCACAGTGCCGTCGGGCAGCTTGAGCAGCTGCAGCACGGTGGCGAGCGTGCCGACGTCGTAGATGCCGTCGGCCGCGGGCTCGTCGTCGGTGGCGTTCTTCTGGGTGGCGAGCAGGATGGGGCGGTCCTGCTTCATCACCTCTTCCAGCGCGCGGATGGAGCGCTCGCGCCCGACGAACAGCGGCACGATCATGTGGGGGAAGACCACGATGTCGCGCAGCGGCAGCACCGGATGAACGTCGACGCCGGGGGCGTCGGGCGCAGGCGATTGCGAAGTGGTCATGTTCGGATCCTTGTCACCAGCCCCGACGAGCGTCCCGAGGGACGACGCAAGGTCTCGATTCGGCGCGGCCGTCGCTTGCGAGCCTAAGGCCTCGCGGGGCGGCCGCCCAAGAGGGAGCGCACGTGACGCGAAGCGCCATGCACGCGTTTCATGACGATTAGGTGGCCATGCGCCCGAGGGGTGTCAATGGGCCGTGACGCGCCGGCTCTTCGGCGCCGCGGCGCGCGAAAACGAAAACGCCCGCGGCCAGAGCCGCGGGCGTGAAACGTCGCCGAAAACAGGACTGCGTCGGCGTCAGGCGCTCGCGGGCGCGACCTCGCCGGCGCGGTCGGCGTAGATGTAGAGCGGACGGCCCTTGCCGTCGGCCACCTCGCCCGAGATGACCACCTGCTCCACGCCTTCGAGGCCGGGCAGATCGAACATGGTGTCGAGCAGGATCTGCTCCATGATCGACCGCAGGCCGCGGGCGCCGGTCTTGCGCTCGATCGCCTTGCGGGCGATCGCGGTGAGCGCCTCTTCGGCGAAGGACAGCTCCACGTTCTCCATCTCGAACAGGCGCTGATACTGCTTCACAAGCGCGTTCTTCGGCTCGGTGAGGATGGTCTTCAGCGCTTCCTCGTCCAGATCCTCGAGCGTCGCCAGCACCGGCAGACGGCCGACGAACTCAGGTATCAGGCCGAAGCGCAGCAGGTCCTCGGGCTCCACATGGCGGAAGATCTCGCCGGTGCGGCGATCGTCCGGAGCCTTGACCTTGGCGCCGAAGCCGATCGAGGTGCCCTGCCCCTTCGACGAGATGATCTTGTCGAGGCCGGCGAAGGCGCCGCCGCAGATGAACAGGATGTTGGTCGTGTCCACCTGCAGGAACTCCTGCTGCGGATGCTTGCGCCCGCCCTGCGGCGGCACGGAGGCCACGGTGCCCTCCATGATCTTCAGCAGCGCCTGCTGCACGCCCTCGCCGGACACGTCGCGGGTGATCGACGGGTTGTCGGACTTGCGGCTGATCTTGTCGATCTCGTCGATGTAGACGATGCCGCGCTGGGCGCGCTCCACATTGTAGTCCGCGGCCTGAAGCAGCTTCAGGATGATGTTCTCCACGTCCTCGCCCACGTAACCGGCTTCGGTCAGCGTGGTGGCGTCGGCCATGGTGAACGGCACGTCGAGGATGCGGGCCAGCGTCTGGGCGAGCAGGGTCTTGCCGCAGCCGGTCGGGCCGATCAGCAGGATGTTCGACTTCGCCAGCTCGACGTCGTTGTGCTTGGTCGCGTGGTTCAGGCGCTTGTAGTGGTTGTGAACCGCGACCGACAGCACCTTCTTCGCGTGGTCCTGACCGATGACGTAGTCGTCGAGAACCTTGCGGATCTCCTTCGGCGTGGGAATGCCGTCGCGCGACTTCACCAGCGAGGATTTGTTCTCCTCCCGGATGATGTCCATGCAGAGTTCGACGCACTCGTCGCAGATGAACACGGTCGGACCCGCGATCAGCTTGCGCACCTCGTGCTGGCTCTTGCCGCAGAAGGAGCAGTAGAGGGTGTTCTTGGCGTCTCCGCCGCCGACCTTGCTCATCATATCACCCCTTTCGGGTCGAAGCCGACGGCCCGTGCCCCGCCGCTTCATCCAGATGTCATATGCCGATTGAGAGCTTAATCAATCGGCGCCGTCACATGGGGACGGCGCGGCTGCGACGCAACGCCGCCGGCCATGATACGCGGATGGACGCGCGCGGCAACAGCCGCGCGTCGCGCTCATGACAGGCCGGCGACGGCCATCCGGCTCAGGCGCCGGCGGCGTCTCCGTCGCCCTCGCCCGGACGGCGCTCGACCACCTGGTCGATCAGGCCGAAATCCCGAGCCTGATCGGCGGTCAGCATGGTGTCGCGGTCGAGCGTGCGCTCGATCTCCTCATAGGAGCGGCCGGTGTGCTTCACATAGATCTCGTTGAGGCGGCGCTTGATGCGCACGATGTCCTCGGCGTGGCGCTCGATGTCCGACGCCTGCCCCTGGAAGCCGCCGGAGGGCTGGTGCACGAGGATGCGGGCGTTCGGCAGCGCGGCGCGCAGCCCCTTCTCGCCGGCCATCAGGATGAACGAGCCCATGGAGGCCGCCTGGCCCATGCAGAGCGTCGCCACCGCCGGGCGGATGTACTGCATGGTGTCGTAGATCGCGAGGCCGGACGTCACCACGCCTCCCGGCGAGTTGATGTAGAGCGCGATCTCCTTCTTCGGATTCTCCGCCTCGAGGAACAGCAGCTGGGCGCAGATCACCGCCGCCATGTCGTCGTTGAACGGTCCGGAGAGGAAAATGATTCGCTCCTTCAGCAGGCGCGAATAGATGTCGAACGAACGCTCGCCCCGGTTGGTCTGTTCGATCACCATGGGGATCAGGAAGTTGGTGGTCAGGTCCTGAAAGTCGCGCATCGTCGAATCTCATCCTCAAGATGGCTGCGCCGCGCCACCGGAATCCGGCGACGCGGCGCGCTTGGCTCGCGGCAATGGACGCCCCTGAGGGCGAGACGTCAAGCGGAGGGCTCGGCGTCCGTGGTCGGCTCGGCGGCCTCGGCCTTCGCGGCCGTCTTGGCGGCGGCGCGCTTCTCGCGGCGCTGGGCGGCCTTGCCCTCGTCGCCGGACGTGGCGGCCGCGTCCTTCTCACCCGCCCCGTCGGCGTCCGGATCGGCCATCAGCTCCTCCTTGGAGACCTGACGCTCGGTCACGGTCGCCTGACCGAGGATCTGGTCGACGACCTTGTCCTCGAAGATCGGCGCGCGCAGCTCGGCCAGCGCCTCGGGGCTCTGACGGTAGAAGTCCCACACCTGCCGCTCCTGGCCGGGGAACTGGCGGGCGCGCTCGATCAGGGCGCGGGTCACCTCGTCGTCGGTGATCTTGACCTCGTGCTTCTCGCCGATCTCGGCCAGAACCAAGCCGAGACGCACGCGACGCTCGGAGATCTTGCGATACTCGGCGCGGGCGTCGTCCTCGGTGGTGTCCTCGTCCGCGAAGCTGCGGCCGCTGCGCTCGAGGTCGGCGACGACCTGCCGCCACACGTTGTCGAACTCCTGCTCCACCAGCGTCGGGGGCAGGTCGAAGTCGTACTGGGCGTCGAGGGCGTCCAGCAGCTCGCGCTTCACCTTCTGGCGGGCGACCTGGGCGTACTGATTGCCGATCTGCTCACGGATGGTGGCCTTGAGCGCCGCCAGATCGTCGAGGCCGAGGCTCTTGGCGAGCTCGTCGTCGATCTTCAGCTCGCCCGGCGCCTCGACGGCGGTCACGGTCACGTCGAAGGTCGCGGCCTTGCCGGCGAGATGGGCCGCGCCGTACTCCTCGGGGAAGGTCACGTTGAGGACGCGCTGTTCGCCGGCCGTGGCGCCGACGAGCTGCTCCTCGAAGCCCGGAATGAAGCGGCCGGCGCCGATCTCGATCTGCTGGCCTTCGGCCGCGCCGCCCTCGAAGGGCTCGCCGTCGATCTTGCCGAGAAAGTCGATGGTCAGGCGGTCGCCGGTCGCGGCGGCCTCGCCCTCGGCCTTGGCCACGTAGGGAACGTTCTGCTTGGCGACGTTCTCGACCGCTTCGTCGACCTCGGCGTCGGTCACCTCGGCGACGAGCTTCTCGAGCTTCAGCTCGGCGACGTCCTTGAGCTCGATCTTCGGCAGCACTTCCAGCTCGACCGTCACGGACAGGTCGGCGGCGCCGGAGATCACGCCCTCGACCTCTTCCTGCGACTGCGGCAGGGTGATCTTCGGCTGCATGGCGAGCTTGAGGCCGTTGTCGTCGACGATCTTCTTGTTCGCCTCGGCGACGGTCTCCTCGACGACCTCGGCCATCACCGACTTGCCGTAGAGCTTCTTGAGGTGCGCCACCGGCACCTTGCCCTTGCGGAAGCCGTTGATGTTGACGCGGTCCTTCAGCGTCGCGAGACGCTCGTTCAGACGGGCGTCGAGGTCCTGCGCGGGGACGACGACCTTGAACTCGCGCTTGAGGCCCTCATCGAGGGTTTGCGTCACCTGCATGGGCGTCGGTCTCTTCGAATCTTCCGCCGCGGCGCTGCGCTTGACCCTGTTGGGAGCGCGCGCCCGCGGCGCCTGGTGTCACGAATGGCGGCGGGCGATCGAGCCGACGCTGTGGTGCGGGCGGAGGGGCTCGAACCCCCACGGCTTGCGCCACGGGAACCTAAATCCCGCGTGTCTACCAGTTCCACCACGCCCGCGCCGGGCCTGTCGCGCCTCAGGCGCCGACATGGCGCGCAAGGCGGCGCCTCTATATCACGGACGCCACGGGGCGCAGCAAAAAATTCATGAATCCTTCGGCGATCCGAGAAGACGCGCGAGAACGGCCGGCGCAGCGTTGGGAAGATCGTCCGCAATCAGCCCCGGCCCGAAGCCGGCCGCCGCTTCTCCATGGACCCAGACCGCCGCGGCCGCCGCCTCGAAGGCCGGCATGCCCTGGGCGATGAAGCCGGCGCAGAAGCCCGCCAGCACATCGCCCGCACCTGCGGTCGCAAGCGTCGGCGGCGCGTTGTCGGCGATGGCCGCGCGGCCGTCGGGACCTGCGACCACCGTGTCGGCCCCCTTCAGCACGACCACCGCGCCCATGCGCTCCGCCGCCGCCCGCGCCCAGTCAAGCTTGGAGCCGGCGGTGAGGTCCGGGAACAGCCGGGCGAACTCGCCCTCGTGGGGCGTGAGCACGACGGGCCGGCCGCCCGCGCGCCGGATCGAGGCCGCAAGCTCGTCCGCACGGCCGGCGAAGGCGCTGAACACGTCGGCGTCCAGCACCACCGCCTCGGCGCCATCGAGCGCAGCGAGCGCGGCCAATTCCACGCCGGGCCCTGCGCCTGGACCGACCACGGCGGCGGCGACACGGCGCGC
>NZ_JBHTMX010000118.1:0-9118 GCF_042679725.1 Methylopila musalis | reverse complement strand
CGGCGGGATCGCCCGGCTCCGCGCCCGCGACCGGCAGGCGGGGCGCGCCGTCCGGATCGCGCAGGGCGCCGTCTCTGAGCGCGGCGGCGATGTCCGCCCGGGACAGCCGGCAGTCGTAGACGAGGTCCCGCGCCGCAAGCCGCGACAGCGCCTCGGCGTAAAGCTCCATCCGCTCCGACTGGCGCGTGACCGGCCCGTCCCAGGCGAGGCCGAGCCAGACGAGATCCTCCTCGATCGCGGCGGCGTAGGCGGGCTTCGAGCGGATCGGATCGATGTCCTCGATCCGCAGCAGCACCCGGCCGCCCGCCGCCTCCGCCGCGCGCCAGACGCTGAACGCCGACAGCGCGTGGCCGAGGTGGAGGTAGCCGGTGGGCGACGGCGCGAAGCGGAAGGTCGGGGTCATTGCGGCTTCCTCAATCCGTCCGCGCGGTCTAAGCGTCAAGCGCCATGGGTTCCGACCGCATCCTCACCGAGGCCGACCTCGCCGCCGCCCTCGACCGGCTGACGGCGCTCGATCCCCGGCTGGCGGCGGTCCGGGCCGCCTCGGAGCCGCCGCCGCTGCGCAAGATCGCGCCCGATCTGGCGGGCCTCGTCTGGGTGGTGAACTCGCAGCTGATCTCCACCGCCGCCGCCCGCGCCATCCACGGCCGGCTGGAGACGGCGCTCGGCGGGATCGACGCCGCGACGCTCTCCGCCGCCTCCGACGAGGCGATCCGCGCCGCCGGCGTCTCCCGTCCGAAGCTCCGGACGCTGCGGGCGCTCGCCTCCGCCGTCGCGGACGGGCTCGACATTCCGGGCCTCGCGACGCTGGACGAGGCGGAGGCGCGCGCCCGCCTGATCGCCATTTCCGGCGTCGGCCCCTGGACGGCGGACGTGTTCCTGCTGTTCGCCCATGGCCGCGCCGACGCTTTTCCCGCCGGCGACATCGCGGTGCAGGAGGCGCTGAAGCGCATCTTCGCGCTGGAGACGCGGCCCGACGCCCGCGCGGCCGAACGCATGGCGGACGGCTGGCGCCCCTTGCGCGGAGTGGCGGCGCAGCTGCTCTGGGCCTATTACCTCACCCAGCGCGGCGGCCGCGACGCGGCCCCCGCCCCGAACCGTCCCGCCCGTCCGCAGGAGACCGCATGACCGCCATCGACGGCCCCCGCCTCGCGCCCGCCTCGGGCGTCGCCCGCTCGCTCGTCGTGTTCCTGCACGGCTACGGCGCCGACGGAAACGACCTGATCGCCATCGGCCGCGAATGGCGCGCCGCCCTGCCGGACGCGGCCTTCGTGGCCCCCAACGCCCCGGACCGGCTGCCCGGCGCGCCCATGGGGCGGCAGTGGTTCCCGCTCACCTTCCGCGATCCGGACGAACGCCGCCGCGGCGTGCTCGCCGCCCGTCCCGGCCTCGACGCCTTCCTCGACGCGGAGCTCGCCCGGCACGGGCTCGGGCCGGACCGTCTGGCGCTGGTGGGCTTCAGCCAGGGCACGATGATGGCGCTGCATGTGGGCCTGCGCCGGACGGTCGCGCCGGCCGCCATCCTCGGCTATTCGGGCATGCTGGTGTCGCCCGAGGCGCTGAAGACCGAGGCAACCGTCAAGCCGCCGATCCTGCTGATCCACGGCGACCGGGACGAGATCCTGCCCGTGGACGAGCTGTTCGCGGCGATCGACGGGCTGGGCGCCGCGGAGATTCCGGTGCAATGGCACCTCTCGCCGGGGCTCGGCCACGGCATCGACGGCCAAGGGCTGCGCCAGGGCGCGGCGTTCCTCGGCTCGGCGCTGCGCGTTAAGAAAACTTAATGCGCCAGTCTTCACAAGGCTGACACAAGCTATGTAGAGTATCCCCCGGCGTCGGCTGGCGGCCGACGCTGATGCAGGGAGTGCTCGGTGACGCTGGTCGTCTCACCAGATGCGTGTCCGGCTTTGGTGTTGAATGCGGATTACCGTCCGCTGAGCTATTACCCGTTGTCGTTGTGGTCCTGGCAGGACGCCATCAAGGCGATCTTCCTCGACCGGGTGAACGTGCTCTCCCATTACGACCGCCGGGTGAAGAGCCCGAGCTTCGAGATGACGCTGCCGTCGGTCGTCTGCCTCAAGACCTACGTCAAGCCGGCCCGCAACCCCGCCTTCACCCGCTTCAACGTGTTCCTGCGCGACCGGTTCTCGTGCCAGTACTGCGGCGCGCGGGAGGACCTGACCTTCGATCACGTGGTGCCCCGCTCCCGCGGCGGCCAGACCACCTGGGACAACATCGTCGCCGCCTGCTCGCCCTGCAATCTGAAGAAGGGCGGCCAGATGCCGGCGGATTGCGGCATGTGGCCGGCGCAGCCGCCGTTCCAGCCCTCGATCCAGGACCTGCACCGCAACGGCCGGGCGTTCCCGCCGAACTACCTGCACGACAGCTGGCTCGACTATCTCTACTGGGACACCGAGCTGGAGCCGTAAGCGCCGCTCCGCCCGCGACGGCGGCGCGCGCCGCGTGACGTCGTCAATCCGGCCGCGTCCCGCGCTCAGGCGCCCGCTCCATCGCAGTCACAGCCCCATTCCCGTCCGACACGCCGTCGGAACCCTCACGCGTCACCGGCGAACGCCGACGCGTGAGGGACGTCCTGCCGATCCCGACCGCCCCTGAAACGAAGAACGCCGCCCGGAGGCGGCGTTCGGATCGCGTGGTCGAAGGCTCAGGCCTCAGGCCGGATGGGCCGGCGGCGTCGGAGCGCCGGGGGCCGGCGCGTCGCCATGTTTCGGCGTGCCGTCCGTCTTAGGCGGCTTGCCGTCGCCCCGGAAGCGGTTCACCAGCAGGCGGATCGTCACGTAGAACACCGGCGTCAGGAACAGGCCGAGGATGGTGACGCCCACCATGCCGGCGAGCACCGCCACGCCGATCGCCTGCCGCAGCTCGGAGGCCGCGCCGGTGGCGAAGGCCAGCGGCACCACGCCGAGCGAGAAGGCGAGCGAGGTCA
Source organism: Methylopila musalis (assembly GCF_042679725.1). Classification (NCBI taxonomy): domain Bacteria; kingdom Pseudomonadati; phylum Pseudomonadota; class Alphaproteobacteria; order Hyphomicrobiales; family Methylopilaceae; genus Methylopila; species Methylopila musalis. The sequence goes on along the minus strand of NZ_JBHTMX010000118.1, from coordinate 6,171 downwards.
TGATGATCGGCCGCAGCCGGTCCTTACAGGCGTCGATGGCGGCCTGGATCACGCCCTCGCCGTCGTCCTCGCGCTGGCGGGCGAACTCCACGATCAGGATGGCGTTCTTGGCCGCGAGGCCGATCAGCACGATGAAGCCGATCTGGGTCAGGATGTTGTTGTCCGACCCCTTGACCATGACGCCGAGCAGCGCCGCCAGAAGCGACAGCGGCGTGATCAGGATGATCGCCAGCGGCAGGGCCCAGCTTTCATACTGGGCGGACAGGAACAGGAACACGAACAGGATCGCCAGCGCGAACACGAAGATCGCGGTGTTGCCGGCGAGCTTCTCCTGATAGGCGAGGTCCACCCACTCAAACTGCACGCCGGGCGGCAGGGTCTCGGCCGCGAGCTTCTCCATCAGCCCGATCGCCTGGCCGGTGGAGACGCCGGGCGCGGCGTCGCCCTGCAGCGCGATCGCGTTGTAGATGTTCTGCCGCTCCACGGTGTAGGGGCCGGTCTGGTTGCGCTCGGTGATGAGCGTGCCGAGCGGCACCAGCGCGCCGTTGGTGGAGCGCACCTTGAACTGGTAGACGTCCGACAGCTTGACGCGGAATTGCGCGTCGGCCTGGGCGTTCACCTGGAAGGTGCGGCCGAGCGCCGTGAAGTCGTTCACATAGGCCGTGCCGAGCAGCGTCTGCAGCGCGTCGAAGATGTTCTGCACCGGCACGTTGAGCTGCTGCGCCTTGACGCGGTCGATGTCCAGATAGACCTGCGGCGCCCGGGTGTTGAAGGTGGTGAACACACGGGTGACCTGACCGGAGGCGTTGGCCTTGCCGATCAGCTCCGTCACCGCGCCTTCGAGCGCGGGGAAGCCGAGGTTGGAGCGGTCCTGCACGTACATCTTGAAGCCGCCGCCCTGGCCGATGCCGCGCACCGTCGGCGGCAGGATAGCGAGCACGAAGGCCTCCTCGATGGCGAACAGCCGCTTCTGGGCCTCCGCCAGGATCGCCGGCGCCGTCTGACTCGCCCCGTGCTGGGTGCGCTCCGAGAACGGCTCGAAGATGATGAAGCTGGTGGCGGCGTTGGAGGCGGCGGAGAAGGTGGCGCCCGAGAAGCCCGCGATGGTCACCGCGTTCTTCACGCCCGGCACATCGCGCACGATGTCCGCGGCCCGGCGGGCCACCTCGTCGGTGCGCTGCAGGTTCGCGCCCTCGGGCAGCTGGGCGATCAGGATGGCGTAGCCCTGATCCGCCTGCGGGATGAAGCCCCGCGGCACCACCGAGAACATGTAGACCGCGCCGCCGATCAGCCCCGCGTAGATCAGCAGGAACAGCGACTTGTGCCGCACCATCCAGCCGACCGAGCGGCTGTAGCCGTGGGCGCCGCGGTCGAAGTTGCGGTTGAACAGGTCGGCCGCGCGCTGGCCGAGGCCGCGCCGGCCGCCACCATGGGCGTGCGGCTTCAGCAGGATGGCGCAGAGCGCCGGCGACAGCGTCAGCGACACCAGAGCCGACAGCACGGTGGAAGCCGCGATGGTCAATGCGAACTGCTGGTAGAAGATGCCCGAAATGCCGGGGATGAAGGCCGTCGGCACGAACACGGCGCACAGCACCAGCGCGATGGCGATGACGGCGGTGCCGACCTCGTCCATCGTGATGTGCGCCGCCTCTTTCGGGCTTTTGCCGAGCGCGATGTTGCGCTCCACGTTCTCCACCACGACGATGGCGTCGTCGACCACGATGCCGATGGCGAGGATCAGGCCGAACAGCGTCAGCATGTTCAGCGAGAAGCCGAAGGCCGCCATGACCGCGAAGGTGGCGATGAGCGAGACCGGGATCGCCGCCACCGGAATGATGGCCGCGCGCCAGGACTGCAGGAAGATGAACACCACCAGCACCACGAGCGCGACCGCCTCGTAGATGGTGTGCTCCACCGCCGTGATCGACTCCTCGATGAACACGGTGGGGTTGTACTCGATGCGGTATTCGAGCCCCTGCGGGAAGGCGGCCTTCAGCGTCTCCATGGCCGCCTGCACCTGCGCCGCGGCGTCGGTGGCGTTGGTGCCGGGGCGCTGGAAGATGCCCATGCCGACAGTCGGATCGGCGCCGAGATAGGAGTTCGACGAGTAGTTGCGGGCCGCGAGCTCCACCCGCGCCACGTCGCCCACGCGCAGCAGGCGGCCGTCCGCGGTGGCGCGGACGATGATCTGCTTGAACTGCTCCGGATCCTGGAAGCGGCCCTGGGTCGTGACCGTGATCTGGTTGACCGTGCCCTGGGGCGCCGGCGGCGCGCCGAGCGAGCCGCCCGAGACCTGCACGTTCTGCTGGGAGATCGCCGACACCACGTCGCCGGAGGCGAGGCCGTAGGCCGCGAGCCGGTTGGGATCGAGCCAGACGCGCAAGGACAGCTCGCGCTCGCCGAAGATGCGGATGTCGCCCACGCCGTCGATGCGCTTCAGCGCGTCCACGACGTTCACCGAGGCGTAGTTCGACATGTAGACGGTGTCGAGCGACTTGTCCGGCGAGATCAGGTTCACGACCATCAGGAAGTCCGACGACCGCTTGTTCACCTGAACGCCGTTGCGGCGCACGGATTCCGGCAGGCGCGGGTCGGCCTGAGCCACCCGGTTCTGCACCTGCACCTGCGCGATGTCCTGATCGGTGCCCGGCTGGAAGGTGACGGTCAGCTGGAGCTGGCCGTCGCCCGTCGCGAGCGAGTTCATGTAGATCATGCCCTCGACGCCGTTGATCTGCTGCTCCAGCGGAGCGGCGACCGTTTCGGCGATCGTCTCGGCGTTCGCGCCCGGATACTGCGCCGTCACCGAAATGGTGGGCGGCGCGATCTCAGGGTACTGCGCGATCGGCAGGTTGATGAGCGCGACGCCGCCCACGATCATGAGGAGGATCGAGACGACCGACGCGAAGATCGGCCGGTCGACGAAAAAATGCCCGATGCCCATTCCGGCGGCCCCTTACTTGGGCTGCTGGGCGGCGGCGCCCGGCTGCTTGTCCTTGGGCTTGGTGAAGTCCACCGGCTCCGGCTTCACCTGGGATCCCGGACGGGCGCGCATCAGGCCGTTGACGATCACCCGGTCCTCGAGCGTCACGCCGCTGCGGATGACGCGGAGCGGCCCGTGCTGCTGGCCGAGCTCGACCACCTTCGGCACCACCTTGTTCTCGGGGCCGACCGTCATCACCACCTTGCGGGTCTGGTCGGAGAGGATCGCCTCCTCCGGCAGCATCACCGCCTCATATTCCGGGCTCGCCTGAACCCGGATGCGACCGAAGACGCCGGAGGTGAGGAAGTTGTTCTCGTTCGGCACCGAGGCGCGCAGACGCAGCGTGCCGGTCTGCTGGTCGAGCTGGTTGTCGGCGAAGTCGATGCGGCCCTTGATGCTGAACTCGGGCGAGTCCGGCAGAGCGATCTCGACGGCTGCGCCGCCGTTGTCCTCCTTGATCTTGCCGTCGCGGACGTTGCGCAGGTAGCGGAGGTAGCTCTGCTCGTCGATGTCGAAATAGAAGTAGATCGGCTGGACGTTGACGATGGTGGTCAGCGGCGACGAGCTTGCGCCCGCGGCGATGAGGTTGCCCTCGGTCACCAGCTTGCGGCCGATGCGGCCGTCGATCGGCGCGCGCACGTCGGTCCATTCGAGGTTGAGCCTGGCGGTCTGCACCTGCGCCTCGGCGGACTTCAGGCTGGCCTGCGCCTCGCCGAAGGCCTGGTTGCGCTGCTGGGCGAGCTGGTCGGTGATGTTGCCGGTGCGCAGCAGGTCCTTGGCGCGGTCCACGTCGGACTTGGTGAGGTCGACGCGGGTCTTGGCCGTGATCACGGCCGATTCCGCCTGGGTCACCGCCGCCTCGTAGGGCCGCGGGTCGATCTTGAACAGCAGGTCGCCCTTCTTGACGAGCGAGCCGTCCTTGAAGGCCACCTGGGTCAGCTGGCCGCTGACCTGGGCGCGGACCTCGACCAGCTCGGACGCCTCGAACCGGCCGGTGAACTCGGCGGTGTCGGTGACGGAGCGCTTGATCGGATTGGCGACGGAGACCGGCAGCGGTCCGGGCGCGCCCTGCGCGCGGACCGGAGCGGCCTGAAGCGACGCCGCGACGGCGAACGCCCCGGCGACCAGAAAAGCCTTCGAGGCGACGGCCCGGCGAGCGGGCGCGGCAATGCGGGGCATGGGGTCACCTGCGCGAAAAGGCATGCGCGCGGCCGCGCATGCGCCTGGAAAGTCGGACGTCCCCACGCCTGTTTAAGGTGCGGCGCCACATTCGGCAACCGCCACGCGCCGTCATCATGGGCGCCGTGGCGCCCGCGCCACGGGCTCAAGCGCTGTCGCGCCCCACCAGCTCGACGCCGAGGGACAGCCGGTAGGGCTTCGCCTCCTCGCTGCCGCGCACGGCCTCGAAGGCCGACAGCAGCACCTTGCCGACCTCCACGCCGAGCGCCGGCGCGTTGAAGCCAATGGTCGTCAGCGCCGGATCGAGATGCCGGCCCACCTCGTGATCGCCGAAGCCGATCACCGCCACGTCGTCCGGAACCCGGCGGCCGAGACGGCGCAGCCCCGCGATGACGCCGATGGCCACGCCGTCGTTGAAGCAGATCACCCCATCCACGTCGGGCCGCCGCGTCAGCATTTCGGCCACCACATGGGCGCCGAAGTCGATCGGCGTCACGGCGCCCGCGCCGCAGATCATGGTCGGCTCGGGCAAACCACGTCGCGCCGCCTCGTCGCACGCGCCCCGGGCGCGCTCCTGCGTGGCGACGTCGAAGCCGTCGCTCTCGCCGAGCACCACCAGAGACCGGCGCCCGCGGGCCGCGAGGCGCTCCGCGGCGAGACGGCCCGCCCCGCGCAGATCGACCGCGACCACGTGCTGCATCGGCGCTTCGGGGGAGCAGAAGAACTCGACCACGGGAACGGCGGCGTTCGCCAGCATCCGCGTCACCTTCGCCGTGTGGCGGCCGCCGCTCAGCACCACGGCCTCGGGCCTGCGGCGCAGCAGCGCCTCGAGCGCCTGCTCCTCGCGCTCCTCCTGGAAGTCGGCGAAGCCAATGAAGAGCTGCAGCCCCGCCTTCGTCAGCGTGGCGTTCAGGCCGCGCGCCACCTGTCCGTGCATGGCGCTGGTGAAAGACGGCGCGATCATGCCGACGAGACCCGAACGCCCGGAGGACAGCGCGCCGGCCGCCTGGTCGGGCACGTAGCCCAGATCGTCGATCACCTCGAGCACCCGGGCGCGGGTCGCCTTGGACACCGAGCCGTCCTCGCGCAGGGCGCGCGACACGGTCATGGCCGACACGCCGGCGACCCTCGCCACGTCCGCCATGGTGGGGGCGACCTTGAATTTGGGCGCGGGAGGATCCAGCCGGGCCATGGGTTCAGACCCAGGTCGTCGGGCGCAAGACGCCGCGCGCCTGAAAAAGGCGCCGCGCACACATGTTTTTGGACACATCCGTCATGAGCTGGACGCCTTCGTTTCGCGCCCGCCGGCAGACACACTCACGGAAACGCACGCCGCGAGCTCCGGCCATAACGCTTGCCACCTAGGGTAGAGCCATTCTAACTGGTTAATCCACGATCAAAATTACGGAGATTCCCGGGCTTGACATCCCCCATGGAATGACAGTCAAATTAAACACGTATTTTTAGTGTATAAATAGTAACTCTTGCATTTTCGGCTGTACAATCCCATTGTCCCGGCGCGTCCAAGGGACCCCACATGCCGCGCCTCACATCGTTCCCCGCCTTTTTCCGCGTCTCCGGACGCGACGTGCTCGTCGTCGGCTCCGGCGCGGCGGCGGCCGCCAAGACGCGTCTGCTGGCCGAGACCGACGCCCGGATCGTGGTGGTGGCGGAGCATCCGGAAGAAGAACTGATCGCCGACGTCGCCCGGACCGGCGCCACGCTGAGGCGCGAGGCTTTCTCCGCAGACCATCTCGCGGGCGCGACGCTCGTGTTCGCCGCGACCGAGGACGAGGCGCAGGACCGGGCGATCGCCGACGCGGCCCGGGCCGCGCGCATCCCCGTCAACGTGGTGGACCGCCCGGACCTCTGCGATTTCACCACGCCCGCCATCGTCAACCGCGCCCCGCTCGCGGTCGCCATCGGCACCGAAGGCGCGGCCCCCGTGCTCGCCCGCCACGTGCGCGCCCGCATCGAGGCGCTGCTCGCGCCGGAGGTCGGGGCGCTCGCCG
>NZ_JBHTMX010000117.1:0-9129 GCF_042679725.1 Methylopila musalis | reverse complement strand
CGCGCGGGCGCGACGTCCAGCGCCCCGTTCACGGCCAGATCAGCGCCTCGGGCGCACGGGCGGCGTCCGCGCCGGTGACGCGGCCGTTGGTGAGGCGCAGCGCGCCTGTGGCCCAGAGCGCCAGCGCGTGCGGGTAGAGCCGATGCTCCGCCGCCAGCACGCGGGCCGCAAGAGCGGCCTCGTCGTCGCCGTCCAGCACCGGCACGGCGGCCTGGGCGATGACGGGGCCGGAATCCATCTCCGGCGTCACCACATGCACCGTGCAGCCGTGCAGGCGCACGCCCGCCTCGAGCGCGCGGGCGTGGGTGTCGAGCCCCTTGAAGCTCGGCAGCAGGGCCGGGTGGATGTTGATGAGCCTGTCGCCCCAGCCTTCGATGAAGCCGTCGGTGAGGATGCGCATGAAGCCGGCGAGGCACACCACGTCCGGCTGAAAATCACGAACCACGCGGTCGAGCTCGGCGTCGAAGCTCGTCCGGTCGGGATAGGCCTTGTGATCGACCACCGCGGTTGCGATGCCCGCCCGCGCCGCGATCACGAGCGCGCCGGCGCCCGGCCGGTTGGAGATCACGGCGACGATCTCGGCGGGGTAGGCGGGGTCGCGGGCGGCGTCGATCAGCGCCGCCATGTTCGAGCCCCGGCCGGAGACCAGGACCGCGACGCGCGCGCGGCTCATGCGGAGAGCTTCAGCGCGCCGTCGAAGCGCACCGGATCGTCGGCCGCGGTGATGGGCTCGATCGCGCCGATGCGCGTCACCGCCTCGCCCTCGGCCTTCAGCGAGGCCTCGACCGCGTCGGCGGCGTCGGCCGCCGCCACCACCACCATGCCCACGCCGCAGTTGAAGGTGCGCAGCATCTCCGCCTCCGCCACGCCGCCGGCCTCCGCAAGCCAGCCGAACACCGGCGGAACCGCGATAGCGGAGAGGTCGATGCGGGCGCCGAGCCCGTCGGGCAACACGCGCGGCAGGTTGTCCGGCAGGCCGCCGCCGGTGATGTGGGCCAGCGCCTTCACGCCGTCGGTCGCCTTCAGGGTCGCGATCAGCGGACGTACATAGAGCTTGGTGGGCGCGAGCAGCGCGCGGCCGAGCGTCTTCTGGGGCTCGAACGGGGCCGGCGCCTCAAGCGACAGGCCGGAGCGGGCCACGATGCGGCGCACCAGCGAATAGCCGTTGGAGTGCACGCCCGAGGAGCCGAGGCCGAACAGCACGTCGCCCGCCTTCACGTCCCGGCGCGGCAGCAGCCGGCCGCGCTCGGCGGCGCCCACCGCGAAGCCCGCGAGGTCGTAGTCGCCGTCGGCGTACATGCCTGGCATCTCGGCGGTCTCGCCGCCGATCAGCGCGCAGCCCGCCTCCATGCAGCCGGTGGCGATGCCCTTGACCACCTCGTAAGCGGTATCGCCGGACAGCTTGCCGCAGGCGAAATAGTCGAGGAAGAACAGCGGCTCTGCGCCCTGCACCACCACGTCGTTCACCGACATGGCGACGAGGTCGATGCCGATGGTGTCGTGCAGCCCGGTCTCGATGGCGATCTTGAGCTTGGTGCCGACGCCGTCGTTGGCGGCCACCAGCACGGGATCGACGAAGCCCGCGGCCTTCAGGTCGAACAGGCCGCCGAAGCCGCCGATCTCCGCGTCCGCGCCCGGGCGCCGGGTGGCGCGCACCAGCGCCTTGAGCCGCTCCACGAGCGCGTTGCCGGCGTCGATGTCGACCCCCGCCTCGGCATAGGTCAGGCCGCCGCCCGCGTTCGTCTCGGCCATGATCGTCTGAACTCCCAAGCTGATCCGACGACCCCTTAGACCGGCTCCGGAACGGGCGCAACCGCGCAAGGGCGCCTCGGCTTCCACGGAGGTCCGGCTTTTCACAGCCGCGCGCCGCGCCTATGTCGACGTAAGGGCGCGCGACGGCGCCCGCGGATGGGGTTTCGGCGCCGTGAACCTGCCCAACCTGCTGACGATCGGACGGCTGTTCGCGGTGCCGCTGGTGGTGTGGCTGATCGCGACCGGGCAGCTGCTGACGGCCTTCTGGGTGTTCGCGATCGCCGGCCTCACCGACGCGATCGACGGCGCCATCGCCCGCGCCTTCAACCAGCGCACGGAGCTCGGCGCCTATCTCGATCCGCTGGCGGACAAGGCGCTGCTGGTGGCGATCTTCGTGACGCTCGCGATCCAGAGCGACATTCCCCGCGGCCTCGCCATAGCCGTGGTGTTCCGGGACATCGTCATCGTCGGCGCCGTCATCCTGTGCTGGGTGATCGAGCGGCCGCTCGCCATCGAGCCGCTGAAGGTGAGTAAGGCCAACACCGCGGCGCAGATCGTGTTCGCGGGCACGGTGCTGGGCGCGGCGGGATTCCAGCTCGACCTCGGCGGCGTCGAGCGGATCGGCGCTTATGTGGTCGGCGGCTTGACGCTGCTTTCGGCGGCCGCATATGTCCACGCGTTCGCGCGCCATGTCAGCGGCGCGCCGCCTTCCGGTCCCGGCGGCTGACGGCGATCACGACCTTCCCTTAGGCTCACGCGAGATCGGCGCTCATGACCCTGCAGCGGCAGATCCTGTTCTGGCTTGGCCTCGCGGCCGTGCTCGTGCTGTTCCTCCTCCTGTTCTCCGGCATCCTGCTGCCCTTCGTGGTGGGGCTGGCGCTGGCCTATCTGCTCGATCCGGTCGCCGACCGTCTGGAGCGGGTCGGCCTGCCGCGCGTCTGGGCGACGGTGGTGATCCTCATCTCGGTGGTGCTCATCTTCGTGCTGGCGATCATGCTGATCGCGCCGCTGATGGGCGCGCAGCTCTCCAAGTTCGTGGAGAACCTGCCGGCCACCATCGCCAAGCTGCAGGAGCTGATCGCGTCCTACAACGCGCCGTGGATCGACAAGATGCTGGGCCAGGGGCTGACCCAGGTGCGCTCGTCGCTGGGCGAGATCGTCAGCCAAGGCATGAACTACCTGACCGGTTTCCTCGCCTCGCTCTGGACGGGCGGGCAGGCCCTGATCTCGGTGATCAGCCTGCTGGTGGTGGCGCCGGTCGTCGCCTTCTACATGCTGATCGACTGGGACCGCATGGTGGAGTCGATCGACGACTGGGTGCCGCTGCGGCACAAGGTCACCATTCGCCGGCTGGCGCGGGAGATCGACGAGGGCGTCGCGGGTTTCGTGCGCGGGCAGGCGCTGGTCTGCGTCATCCTCGGCACGTTTTACGCCATCGCGCTGACCATGGTCGGGCTGAACTTCGGCCTGCTGATCGGCTTCGGCGCCGGCGTCATCGGCTTCATTCCCTACATCGGCTCCATCACCGGCCTGCTGGTGTCGCTCGCCGTCGCCATCGTTCAGTTCTGGCCGGATTACAGCATGGTGGCGCTGGTGCTCGGCATCTTCGCCGTCGGCCAGTTCATCGAAGGCAACTTCCTGCAGCCGCGGCTGGTGGGCCGCTCGGTCGGCCTGCACCCGGTGTGGCTGATGTTCGCGCTGGTGGCCTTCGGCTATCTGTTCGGCTTCGTCGGCCTGCTGGTGGCGGTGCCGCTCGCGGCCGCCGTCGGCGTGCTGGTGCGCTTCGGCCTGCGGCGCTATCTCGAAAGCCCGTTCTACACCGGCGTGGACGCCAACCTTCCGGACGTGCTGCCGGGCGGGCCTCAGGGCGCGAGCCTGTTCCGCAAGGACATCGCCCCGCCGCAGCCGTCGCTCGCGGCGCCCGAGACCGGGACCGCTCCGGGGCCGCAGGCCGGCTCATGAGCGGCCGGGAGCCGCCGCGCCAGTTCCCGCTGGCGCTGCCGCACGAGCCCCGCTTCGGCGTCGAGGACTATCTGGTGGCGTCCTCGAACGCCGCGGCCCACGCGCTGGTGACGTCGTGGCCGAACTGGCCGGACCGCTCGCTGCTGCTGGTGGGCGAGAGCGGAGCCGGCAAATCCCATCTCGCGGCCATCTGGCGCGCGCAGTCCGGCGCGCCCGAGGCGTCGTCGGCGGAGGACGCCATCGCGCGCCTGCGCGACGCGCCCGAGGACGCGGCGCTGCTGCTGGACGACGCCGACCGCGAGGGCGCGGACGAGAACGCGCTGTTCCACCTGCTCAATCTGGCGCGGGAGCGGCGCGCCCGCCTGCTGCTCACGGCCCGCTCGACGCCGACGCTGCTGTGGCCGACCCTGCCGGACCTCGCCTCGCGGCTCCGGGCGCTGCCGGTCGCCCGCATCGACGCGCCGGACGACGACGCCATGCGGGCGGTGCTGATGAAGCTGTTCGACGACCGCCAGATTCGCATCGACGACGAGGTGATCGAGTTCCTCCATCGCCACTGCGACCGCTCGCTCGGGGCGGCCCGTTCTATTGTTGATGAAATCGATCGAGAATCGCTGGCCAGAGGGCGCGGCGTAGGTAAAGGCTTGGCGGGCGACGTCGTGCGGCGCCTGAGGAACGAAGATGACTGACGAGAGCGTTGCGAAGCCGTCACACAACCGTCGTATGCAGCCCCGCGCCTCGCGGACGAAAACGTCTGACGCGAGCGCCGATCAGGTTGAGAAGGACGACGGCATGTCCGAAATCGCAAGCGTCACGCCGCGGGCGGCGATCGCCGAAGCGCGGCTCGAAACCGCGCCCGAGGCTCATGCGCATGACAGGATGGGCGACCCCTCGCGCTTCGTGAACCGCGAGGTCTCCTGGATCGGCTTCAACCGCCGCGTGCTGGAGGAGGCGTCGAACGTCAATCACCCGCTGCTGGAGCAGCTTCGCTTCCTCTCGATCTCGGCCAACAATCTCGACGAGTTCTTCATGGTGCGCGTGGCGGGCCTGCGCGGCCAGCTGCGCTCCGGCCTGACCGAGCTCAGCCCCGACGGCCTGACCCCCTTCGAGCAGCTGGCGCGGATCGGCGAGATGGTGTCCTCGCTCGCCCACGACCAGCAGGTGCGCTGGCTGGAGCTGAAGGCGCTGCTCAACGGCGTGAACATCCTGCTGGTGGACGGCCCCGGCCTGACCCGCTCCGACCGGGTGTGGCTGGAGGAGAACTTCCTCAACTACGTGTTCCCGGTGCTGACGCCGCTCGCGGTCGATCCGGCGCATCCGTTCCCCTTCATTCCGAATCTCGGCTTCACGCTGGCGCTGCAGCTGGTGCGCCAGTCGGACGGGCGTCCGCTGAACGCGCTGATCCGCATGCCGGCCCGCATCGAGCGCTTCGTCCGCCTGCCGGAGGGCGAGCAGCCGGGCGTCGCCCGCTTCATCAGCCTGGAGCAGGTGATCGGCCTGTTCATCGGCCGGCTGTTCCCGGGGTACGACGCCAAGGCCCAGGCCGGCTTCCGCATCATCCGCGACAGCGACCTTGAAGTGGAGGAGGAGGCCGAGGATCTCGTCCGCCTGTTCGAGAGCGCGCTGAAGCAGCGCCGCCGCGGCTCGGTGATCCGGCTTGAGATCGAGAACGCCATGCCGCCGGAGCTGCGCGCCTTCGTGGTGGCGGCGCTGGGCGTGGCCGACGACGAGGTGTTCGTGGTCGACGGCATGCTGGCGCTGGGCGATCTCAGCCAGATCGTCTCGGTCGACCGGCCGGACCTGAAGTTCAAGGCCTACAACCCCCGCTTCCCCGAGCGCGTGCGCGAGCACGCCGGCGACTGCTTCGCCGCCATCCGGGAGAAGGACATCGTCGTCCACCATCCCTATGAGAGCTTCGACGTGGTGGTTCAGTTCCTGAACCAGGCCGCGCGCGATCCGAACGTGGTGGCGATCAAGCAGACGCTCTACCGCACCTCCTCCGACAGCCCGATCGTGAAGGCGCTGGCGGAGGCGGCGGAGGCGGGCAAGTCGGTCACCGCGCTGGTGGAGCTGAAGGCCCGCTTCGACGAGGAGGCCAACATCCGCTGGTCGCGCGATCTGGAGCGCGCCGGCGTGCAGGTGGTGTTCGGCTTCATCGAGCTGAAGACCCACTCCAAGCTCTCGCTGGTGGTGCGCCGCGAGGCCGGCGGCCTCACCACCTACTGCCATGTGGGCACGGGCAACTACCACCCGATCACCGCGAAGATCTACACCGACCTGTCCTTCTTCACGGCGGACCCGGTGATCGGCCGCGACGTGGGCCGGCTGTTCAACTTCATCACCGGCTACGCCGAGCCGGCGGAGCTCGAGCGCATGGCGGCCTCGCCGCACACGCTGCGCAAGCGCCTGCTGCAGCACATCGGCGAGGAGATCGACCACGCCCGCGCCGGGCGCCCCGCCGCGATCTGGGCCAAGTGCAACAGTCTCGTGGACCCGGAGATCATCGACGCGCTCTACGGCGCGAGCCAGGCCGGCGTGCAGGTGGACCTGGTGGTGCGCGGCATGTGCTCGCTGCGTCCGGGCGTCGAGGGCCTGTCGGAGAACATCCGCGCCAAGTCCATCGTCGGCCGCTTCCTGGAGCACAGCCGCATCTACGCCTTCGGCAACGGCCATGGCCTTCCCTCGCCGAAGGCGCATGTGTACATTTCGTCGGCTGACCTCATGCAGCGCAATCTCGACCGCCGGGTCGAGGCCATGCTGCCGATCCTCAACCCGACGGTGCATGAGCAGGTGCTCGATCAGATCATGGTCGCGAACCTCAAGGACAACCAGCAGAGCTGGACCGTGCTTCCGGATGGAACCTCGCGCCGGATCGCCCCGGCGGAGGGCGAAGAGCCCTTCAACGCGCACCAGTATTTCATGACCAATCCCAGCCTGTCCGGTCGCGGCAAGTCCGTGAAGACCTCGTCCCCCCGTCGCCTCGCCAAACGCGGCGGGGCCGCGTGACGGCGAAGACGTCGCGCGATCCGGCCGAGACGCGCCCCTCGGGCGCCCTCGGCCGCACTCTGCCTCCCGGCCGGCTCGCCCATGGCGCGCCGGTCGCGATCCTCGACATCGGCTCCAACTCCGTCCGCCTCGTGGTCTACGAAGGGCTGTCGCGCTCGCCGACGGCCCTGTTCAACGAGAAGGAGCTGTGCGCGCTCGGCCGCTCCGTGGGCGTCACCGGCGAACTGTCCCAGGACAACATCGACAAGGCGCTCGCGGCGCTGCGCCGCTTCACCACGCTGAGCCGCGCCATGGGCGTCGGCCGCACCTTCGTGCTCGCCACCGCCGCCGCCCGCGACGCGGACAACGGCCGCGCCTTCATCTCCGAGGTGGAGCGCATCACCGGCGTCGAGGCGCAGCTCCTGTCCGGCCCCCGCGAGGCCCGGCTGTCGGCGCTCGGCGTGGTGTCCGGCTTCTTCAAGCCCAACGGCGTGGTGGGCGATCTCGGCGGCGGCAGCCTGGAGCTGCTCGACATCGTCAAATCCCGCATGAGCAAGGGCTCGACCTATCCGCTCGGGGGCCTCAGGCTGCAGGACGCCTCGGAGCGGTCGATCAAGAAGGCCGACCGCATCGTTCGCGAGACGCTGGAGAACGCCGGCGAACTCGAGAACCTGAAGGACCGGGTGTTCTACGCGGTGGGCGGCACCTGGCGCGCCATCGCCCACATGCACATGGTGCAGAAGCGCTACCCGCTGCACGTGCTGCACGGCTACACCATCCCGGCGCGCGAGGCGCTGGAGTTCTGCCGCCTGTGCCGGCGCATCGACCCCGAGACGCTGCCCGGCGTGGGCGTGGTGTCGGCGGAGCGCCGGCCGCTGCTGGCCTATGGCGCGCTGGTGCTGGAGCACATCCTGCGCATCGGCCGCCCGCGCGAGGTGGTGATGTCGGCGCTCGGCGTGCGCGAGGGCCTGCTCTACGAGCTGCTCGACGAGGAGGAGCGCCGGGAGGACCCGCTGATCGCCTCCGCCCGCGATCTCGGCTACCTGCGCAGCCGCGCCCCGCGCCACGGCGACGACCTGATCGAGTGGACCGACCGGCTGTTCCGCAGCCTCGACATCGACGAGACCTCGCAGGAGCGCCGCTGGCGCCACGCCGCCTGCCTGCTGTCGGACATCGGCTGGCGCGCCCATCCGGACTACCGTGCGCAGCAGAGCCTGGAGATGATCGCCCACGGCAACTTCGCCGGGGTGGACCATCCGGGCCGCGCCTACATGTCGCTCGCGATCTTCTACCGGCACATGGGACTGCTGGACAACGAGGCGAGCCCGCGCATCCGCGAGATCGCCTCGACCCGCATCCTCGACCGCGCCCGCACGCTCGGCGGCGCCATGCGGGTGGCCTATGTGGTCTCCGCCGCGGTGCCGGGCATCCTGCCCCGCACGCCGCTCGCCCTGAAGCGCGACGTGCTGACGCTGAAGCTGCCGGCGGAGCTTGGCGATCTGGAGAACGACCGTCTGCGCAACCGCCTCAACCGTCTGGGCAAGCTCGTGGGGCGGCCGACGTCGGTGGTCGCGGTCTGACGGCGGAGCGGCCCGTGTCCGAGCCGCCGCCCCCGCCGCGGGACGACAGGGCGCAGACCCTCGCCGCGCTCGCGCTCGCCCGCGACATCCTGCCGAACTCCGGCACGATGATCGGCGTCTGCACCACGCTGGTCGGTCTTGTGAAGATCATCGAGCGCGACAGCGGCGCGAGCCGGGTCGACGAGTACGGCGCGCTGATCGGCGTGCTGTTCCTGATCAGCGCGCTGACGTCGTACCTGGCGATCCGCATCGCCCCCACCAGCGCCGCCACAAGCCGCCGCTGCGAACGCGTCGCCGACGTGTTCTTTCTCACCGGCCTGTGCAGCCTCGTGGTGCTCGGAGCGATGTTCGCGTTCGAAACGGTGTGAGCGGGGCGGTTGAGGTTATCAGGCTCCCAAGGCGCGAACCCGCCCCTTCCTTGTCCCGGCCTTGAGCCGGGACCCAGATGCGTCTCCGCTTGCAGAATTGAGCTGAGAACGTCGAGCTTCACCCGGAGGCGTCGGCGGAAATGGGTCCCGGCTCAAGGCCGGGACAAGGGAAGGAGGGCGCAGTGGCTCATCTGGAGGGCGCGGTTTTTATGCCTTCGTGATTGGAGCATGAAGCTGCGGCGTCGAACGCCACAACTCGCCGCCTATTCCTTGTCCCGGCCTTGAGCCGGGACCCAGATACGTCTCCGCCTGCAGAATTGGGCTGCGAGCGTGGAGCTTCACCCGGAGGCGTCGGCGGAAATGGGTCCCGGCTCAAGGCCGGGACAAGGGAAGGGGGCGCCCCGCGTTATTCAGAGGGCGCGGGTCTTCACCTCTCCCCGGCGGGGAGAGGTCGGCGCGAAGCGCCGGGTGAGGGGGAG
Organism: Methylopila musalis; assembly: GCF_042679725.1. Taxonomy (NCBI): domain Bacteria; kingdom Pseudomonadati; phylum Pseudomonadota; class Alphaproteobacteria; order Hyphomicrobiales; family Methylopilaceae; genus Methylopila; species Methylopila musalis. Next base: position 3 of record NZ_JBHTMX010000117.1, on the reverse strand, counting down.
CGC
>NZ_JBHTMX010000116.1:0-9148 GCF_042679725.1 Methylopila musalis | reverse complement strand
CGCCGGCGCGCGGGCGGCTGCGCCGGGGCCGCCGGTTCGCTCGGCGCGTCGACGTCCAGCAGTGCAAGCGCCAGGATGGTGTAGACCCCGACCAGCACGCCGAAAGTGGCGAGCGGCGGCAGCGTCGGCGTGGTCTTGATCAGCACGAGGCCGACCGCGCAGAAGGCCACCGCCAGCAGCAGCGCCAGTCCAACGGCGACCTTGGGGCCTGACATTCGCAGCATCCGCGCCGCTCCGAGCCGGGAGACGCGACGAGGCTGACACGAAGGCGCGCGTGTGGCGAATCACCCTTTCGGGGGTTTTTTAAAGCGCGAGCCCGCCGCGCCGGGCGAGGCGGCTCGCCGCCGCCGGCCGCGGCCGTTCCGGCCAGAACGGCGAGGGCGTGAAGCCGGCGGGCGCGGGGCCGCCGGGCTCGCCGTTCAGCCGCGCGGCCATGTAGGCCAGCGTGGCCTCGATCTGGACGTCGGTGTAGGGCTTGTCGATCAGGCCGCAGGCGCCGGCGAAGTTGGCCGGCACCATGCCGCGGTTCGCGGTGGTGAAGATGGCGGCGGCGCCCTCGGCGTTGGCGGCGCGCACCACCTCGACCCCGGTCCAGCCGTCGAGCAGATGCACGTCCACGAAGGCGAGATCGACCCGCGTCGCCTGCAGCAGCGCCACCGCGCTGATCTGGTCGGCGGCGAGACCGACGAGCTCATGGCCGGCGCGGGTGACGATGGGGCCGAGCGTGCCGGCGATCACCATGTCGTCTTCGACGATCAGAACGCGCATCGCAATCCGTGGCCCCGAGCCGTGTTCCCCGACCGAGGGCATAGACCGATTGCTCCCTGCGCGCCAGCGCGCAGGGCCTCGCTTCCGGCGTCAGCCGTCCCGGGCGGAGATGGCCTCGTGCCACGCCACCGCGCGGCGGGCCATGCCGATGTGCTGCCGCTCATACATGCGGCCGTCCACCTTGATGGCGCCCTTGCGCTCGTTCTCCGGCAGGTCGAACGCGTCGATGACCTTGCGGGAGCGGGCGACTTCCTCGGCGGTCGGCGCGAACGAGGTGTTGGCGGGCTCGATCTGGTTCGGATGGATGATGGTCTTGCCGTCGAAGCCCAGATCGCGGGACTGGCGGCACTCGGCGCGGCAGCCGTCCACGTCCTCGATGTCGTTGAACACGCCGTCGAGAATCGTCAGCCCTTCGGCGCGGGCGGCGGCCAGCGCGAACATGATCCAGGGCAGCATGGGCACGCGGCCGGGCACGATCTGCGCCCAGGTGTCCTTGGCGAGATCGTTGGTGCCGAGCACGAGGCAGGTGAGCCGCGCCTCCGGCATCACCCGCGACGCGGCGGCGATCTCCTTGATGTTCAGAATCGAGGCGGGGGTCTCGATCATCGCCCAGATCTTGATGCTCTCCGGCGCGTCCAGCGCCTCCAGCCGGTTGGCGATGCTCTCCAGCACGGCCGGCGACGACACTTTCGGCATCAGGATGGCGTCGGGCGCGGCCTCGATCGCGGCCTTCAGGTCCTGCTCGCCCCAGGGCGTCTGCGGGGCGTTGACCCGGATGATGAGCTCCCGTGCGCCGTAGCCGCCGCTTTTCACCGCGGCGCACACCTGCTCGCGGGCCAGCTCCTTGGCGTCGGGGGCGACCGCGTCCTCGAGGTCGAGGATCAGCGCGTCGGCCGGAAGGGTCTTGGCCTTGTCCAGCGCGCGCTGGTTTGAACCGGGCATGTAAAGCACGCTGCGGCGAAGGCGGAGATCGGTTTGGGCGCGTCTCGGCTCGGTCATGGCTCTGCTGTCCATTGTGCGCTGCGACACGGGTGATAGAGCACAGGCCCGCGCCCGGCGCCACGATGCTAAAGGACAAGGCCGGGGCGGATGACCGCCTTGCAAAATCCGCCCGTTCCGACTAAAAGCCGGCCGAACCGTCGGATCGTGATCGCGCGGACGTTTGTCCGTTTGGTCCGCGCCGGGCCGACTGCCACCAACACGAGATCGACGCAAGGCGCCGCGCGAGCGGCCGGCGTCTTGAGGACGAGACCATGAAGATCCGCAACTCGCTGAAGTCCCTGCGCAACCGCCACCGCGACAACCGCATCGTGCGTCGCAAGGGCCGCGTCTACATCATCAACAAGACCCAGAAGCGCTACAAGGCCCGCCAGGGCTGAGGCCCGCGCGGACGCCCCTCGGGCGTCCGGCCGTCTGCGTTTTGACCTTTTCATGGCCCGGGGCGTAAGCTTCGGGCCATGATGCGTTTGGCCCCCGGCGTGGCGCTCGCCGCCGTGCTGTTCTCCGCGGCGCCCGCGGGCGCCCAGCCGGCGCCGCCGCCGGATCGCGGGCCGGAAGGCCTGACGCCGATTCTCCCCGGCCCCGCCCCCAAAGCGTCTCCGCCCGAAACCACCGGCCCCATCCCCGCGCCGGAGGCCCATGGCAAGGCCGCGGACGAGCTGCTGAAGCGGCTGGCGGAGGCGAAGGATCCGGCGGTCGCTCGCCGCATCGCCGGCGCGGTGCAGGCGCTGTGGGCCCGCTCCGGCAGCGACACCGCCGACCTGCTCGTCTCCCGCGCGGGCGAGGCCCAGCGCAAGGCGCGGCTTCCCATGGCGATCACGCTGATGGATCAGGTGATCGCCCTGAAGCCGGACTACGCGGACGGCTGGAGCCGGCGCGCCGCCCTGCGCTACCAGTCCCGGGACTACGACCGTGCCATGCTGGACCTGCACGAGACCCTGTCCCGCGAGCCGCGCCAGTTCATGGCCTGGCTGACGCTCGGGCGCATCCTGAAGGACAACGGGCTGAACAAGCCGGCGCTCGGGGCCTTCCGCAAGGCGCTGGCGCTCTACCCGACCATCGAGGGCCTCGACAAGGAGGTCGACGAGCTGGCGCTCGAGGTGGAAGGGCGGCCGATCTGACGGCTCCGGCGTGACGTCGATGACCGCGATCGCCGACCTCCCGGATGAGGCGCGCGCGTCCGCGCCGGCGCGCGAGGAGCGTCGCGCTCCTGTCGCCGGCGGCGCCCTCAACGTGGTGATCCTGAACCCGCCCGGAGGCGGGGAGGGGCTCGCCACGCTGCTGCTGCTGCATGGCGCCAGCGGCAATCTCAGAGATCTGGAGATGTCGATCGGCGGGCCGCTCGCCGCCCGCCGTCGCGTGGTGCTGGTGGACCGGCCGGGCCATGGCGGCAGCGACCGGCTGGGTGGACGGGAGATGGCGGGGCTGGCGGCCCAGAGCGAGGCGGTGATGGCGGCGCTCGATGCGGTCGGCGTGGGGCGAGTGGTGGCGGTCGGCCATTCCTGGTCCGGCGGCCTCGCCGCGCGGCTCGCGCTCGACCATGGGGACCGGGTGTCCGGTCTGGTGACGCTCGCGGGCGCGACCCATCCGTGGCCGGGAGGCGTTGCGCTCTACACCCGTCTCGCCGCGGCGCCTCTTGTGGGGCCTCTGTTCTCGACCCTGATCGCGCCGCCGGTCGGCGCGCTGCTGTTCCGGGCCGCGGTCGCCTCCACCTTCGCGCCAAAGCCCATGCCGGCGGACTATCTGGCGCTGGCCCGCTCCCGCACCATCCTGCGGCCGAAGGAATTCCGCGCCAACGCGCAGGACCTCGCGGACCTGAAGGCCAGTCTCGCGGAGCAGGTCGGGCGCTACGGCGCGATCCGCGCGCCGACGCTGGCGATGACCGCGGACGAGGACCACATCGTCGAGCCGGACCTCCACTCCGCGGCCTTCGTCCGGGCCGTGCCGGGCGCGCGGCTGGCCGTCCTCAAGGGCGCCGGGCACATGCCGCACTGGACGGAGACGGCCCGCGTCGTGGCCGGGATCGAGGCGCTGGCCGGCGAGGTGGAGCGGGCATGAAAAAGCCCGCCGGAATACGCTGGCGGGCTTTTTCGATCTCGCATAAAGGCGTGGCGGATCAGTCGCGCTTCAGATGGTCGCCGCCCACATAGGCGATGCGCAGCATGTTGGTCGCGCCCGGCTGCCGCAGCGGCACGCCGGCGGAGATGATGACGCGGTCAGCCTCGGTCGCCAGCCCCTGATCGAGCGCGATGTCGCAGGCGCGGTTCACGATGTCGTCCAGATCGTGCGCGTCGTGGGTCAGCACCGAATGCACGCCCCACACCAGCGCCAGCCGGCGGCTGGTGGGAAGGCTCGGCGTCAGCGCGATGATCGGCTGCTTCGGCCGCTCGCGGGCGGCGCGGCGGGCGGTGGTGCCGTAGGCCGTCCAGCAGATGATCGACGCGAGGTCGAGCGTCTCGGCGATCTGGCGCGCGGCGGCGGAGATGGCGTCGGCCCCGGTCGCTTCCGGCTCGGCGCGCTGGGCGTCGATGATGGAGCGGTAATAGGGGTCGTGCTCCACGTTGAGCGCGATGGAGTTCATCATCGCCACCGCCTCGACCGGATAGGCGCCGGCGGCGCTTTCGGCGGAGAGCATGATGGCGTCGGCGCCCTCGAACACCGCCGTCGCCACGTCCGAGACTTCGGCGCGGGTCGGGGTCGGCTGGGTGATCATGGACTCCAGCATCTGGGTCGCGATGATCACCGGCTTGCCGGCCTTGCGGCAGGCGCGGGTCATCTGCTTCTGCAGGCCCGGCACCACCTCGAGCGGCATCTCGACGCCGAGGTCGCCGCGGGCGACCATGACCGAGTCCGACAGGTCCACGATCTCCTGAAGCCGGGTCATCGCCTGCGGCTTCTCGATCTTGGTCATCACCCCGGCGCGGCCCTGGATGATGTCCTTGGCCTCGGTGATGTCCTCGGGGCGCTGCACGAAGGACAGCGCGATCCAGTCGACGCTGTCGGTGGCGAGCGCCGCCTCCAGGTCCGAATGGTCCTTCGGCGTCATGGCCGAGGTCTTGATCAGCGTGTCCGGCAGGCTGACGCCCTTGCGGTCCGACAGCCGGCCGCCGACGATCACGTCCGCGACGGTGGCGGTCGGGGTGCAGGCGCGCGCGACCAGACGGATCTTGCCGTCGTCGAGCAGCAGGGTGTGGCCCGGCTCCAGCGCCTCCAGAATCTCCGGATGGGGCAGGTGCACGCGGGTCTCGTCGCCCGGCGTCGGGTCGGCGTCGAGCGTGAAGGTCGCGCCCTGCTTCAGCAGGGCGGCGCCGTCCGTGAAGCGGCCGACGCGCAGCTTCGGGCCCTGAAGATCGATCAGGATGCCGATCGGCCGCGCGACCTCGTCTTCGACGTCGCGGATGGTCTGCACCAGCTCGCGCATGCGCTCATGGCTGGTGTGGCTCATGTTGATGCGGAACACGTCCGCGCCGGCGCGGAACAGCTTCTCGACCATTTCGGGGGTCGAGGACGAGGGGCCCAGCGTGGCGAGGACCTTGACGCGACGCAGACGCCTCATTGGACCGCCGCGCCCGGCTCGATGCCCGCGGCGCGGGGGGCGGGCGTCGGCTGCGGGCTCGCAGGCTGCGCCGCCTTCGCGGTCGGTTCGGTCAACTGCACCGTCCAGCTCCCTTGCTCACCGGTGTCGATCTCGAAGAAGCCGGAGCGGTCGTAGCCGCGCGCCAGACAGTCCTCGATGCCCCGGATCGTGAATTCCTTGTCGCGCGTGCACATGTACGCCTTGCCGTTCCACTCGCCGCCGCGGTCGTAGTCGATCGCGTAGACGTAGTAGAAGCGCGAAGACAGCGCGCCGCGCAGGATGGTCTCGCAGGAGTTGGCGGCGACGTTCCACCAGCCCTCGGTCGACCAGGTGTCTTTCTCTTTGTAGCCGATCGAGACGCCGATGCGGCTGTTGGTCTTGTTGCAAAGCCGGAAGTCGGCCTTGGCCGCGCCGGACGCGGCCGTGAAGCCGGCCGCCGTCAGCGCGAGGAGGAGAAGGCGCGCGGCGCGCGCAAAGGAAACGATCCGAATCGTCATTCTGCGTTAACGCTCCCCACGGTCGCGTCAGCGCGCTTTTTGATGCCGTCAGTCTGGTATGTCAACGAGCACGATGCGGAGATCGTTGACGTTCGTGCAGGTCGGTCCGGTGTAGAGACCATCGCCCGTCGCCTCGAAGAATCCCGTGCTGTCGTTCTCCGCGAGGAAGTAGGCGGGATCGAGACCCTTGGCCCGGGCGCGCTCCAGGGTCGCAGGATCGACCACGGCGCCGGCCGGGTCCTCCGGCGAGCCGCCGCCGCCGTCCGCGCCGTCGGTGTCGCCCGCGAGCGCCGCCCAGTTCGCGACGCCGCCGAGCTCGTTCACCAGCGACAGCGCGTATTCCTGGTTCGGGCCGCCGCGGCCGTTGCGGCCCTTGATGGTGACGGTGAGTTCGCCGCCGGAGATCAGCGCCACGGGGCGCGTCAGGCCGCCGAGCCCGCGGGCGATGGCGGCGTGCTCGGCCGCGACCTCGCGCGCCTCGCCCTCGATGTCGGCGCCCACCACGCGCACCTCGACGCCCGCCTCCTCCAGCGTGCGGATGGCGGCGGCGAGCGCGTCGGCCGGGCGCGACACCACGAGGAAGCTCGTGTTCGCGAACACCGGATCGTCCGCCTTCGGGCTCTCGTTCGCCGGGTTCGAAAGCGCCGCGGCCACGTCCGGATGGGGCTCGACGTTGAAGCGCGTCAGCGCGTCGCGGGCGTCCTGAAGCGTGGTCGGGTCCGGCACGGTGGGGCCGGAGGCGATCACGGACGGATCGTCGCGGGGCACGTCGGAAATGGCGAGCGCGAACACCGGGGCCGGATGGGCCGCGCGGGCGAGGCGGCCGCCCTTGATCTTGGACAGGTGCTTGCGCACCGCGTTGATGGCGTCGATCGGCGCGCCGGAGCGCAGCAGCGCCTTGGTGGTGGCCTGCTTCACCGCGAGGTCGAGCCCGTCCACCGGCGCGACCCAGTTGGCGGAGCCGCCGCCGGTGATGAGCGCCAGCACCAGATCGTCCGGGCCGGCCTGCTCGGCGAGCGCGATCGTGTCGGCGGCGCCCTGAAGGCCCGCGGCGTCCGGCACCGGATGGCCGGCCTCCACCACCTTGATCCACTGGGTCGGCCGGGCGTGGCCGTGGCGGGTGACGGCGAGGCCCGTCAGCCGGTCCGGCCCGAGGCCGTGGGTCTCGCGGTAGAAGGTCTCGGCGATCTCGGCGCAGGCGCCGCCGCCCTTGCCGGCCGCGAGCACGATGACCCGGCCCTTGGGCGGCGCCGGCAGATGGGCCGGCAGGCACACGGCGGGGTGGGCCGCGGCGACGCCGGCGTCGAAGGCGCGGCGAAGGAGCGAGCGGCGCTCGTCAGGGGTCATGGTCGAGGCTCCACTGGCGCCGCGCGGGAACGCGACGAAACTGCCGAGAGGTGCGGCCGGGCGCTCTTCCTATGGCATCGCCGACCGCGCGTCACTACAGTCGCTTAGACCATGACCTGCGACCCATTTTCGCCCGCGACGAAAGACGAATACGTTCCCGTGGAGACGGTTCCCGGCGCGCCGGACGCGGCGCTGCTGCTGCTGTGCGACCACGCGTCGAACCGCGTTCCGCCTGAACTGGGCGATCTCGGCCTGCCGCCGTCCGAGTTCGAGCGCCACATCGCCTATGACATCGGCATGCGCGGCGTGACGCTGGCGCTGGCGGAGCGGCTGAACGCGCCCGCGACGCTCTCCACCACGTCGCGGCTCGTCATCGACCCCAACCGCGGCGAGGACGACCCGACGCTGCTGATGCGCCTGTCCGACGGGGCGGTGGTGCCCGGCAACGCCCGCGCCGGCGCGCTGGAGAAGCGGCGGCGGATCGAGCGCTACCACCGGCCCTATCACGACGCGGTCTCGGCCCGGCTCGACGCCATGGTGGACGCGGGGCTGACCCCGGCGGTGATCGCGCTCCACAGCTTCACGCCCGCCTGGAAGGGCGTGGCGCGGCCGTGGCACATCGGGCTGCTGTGGGACCGGGACGACCGGATCGCGGCGCCGCTGCTCGCCGCGCTGCGCGCCGAGGGCGATCTGGTGGTCGGCGACAACGAGCCTTATGACGGCGCCCTGAAGGGCGACACCATGCACCGGCACGGCACCCGCCGGGGCTTCCCCCATGTGCTGGTGGAGATCCGCCAGGATCTGGTGGCCGACGCCGCGGGGCAGGAGGCCTGGGCCGACCGGCTCGCCCGCCTGCTGCCGCCGATCCTCGCGCGCCCCGAGATCGGCCACATCGCCCATTACGGCTCGCGCACCGATGTCCGGAGACAGACCCCATGACCGCTGAATCCACCGCTGAATCCACCGCCGTTCCCGCCCCGCTTGATCTGCCCGGCCTCGACGAGGCCGAGCGCACGGCGCTCGAGGCGGCGGCCTTCCGCCGGCTGGTGAACCATCTGCGCGCCCGGCCGGACGTGCAGAACATCGACCTGATGAACCTCGCCAATTTCTGCCGCAACTGCCTGTCGAACTGGTTGAAGGAGGCAGCCGACGCCGAAGGGCTCGCCCTGTCCAAGGAGGACGCGCGGACCGCGGTTTACGGCGTGCCCTACGAGGAGTGGAAGGCGAAGCACCAGACCGAGGCGACGCCCGAGCAGCAGGCCGCCTTCGCCGCGCGGCGCCAGCATTGAGGGCCCGGCGCGCTTGACGCGCCCGCGGGGTTTTGCGAACCCCACGCCTCGACATTCCATGGAGAGCAACGTTGAACACCGTCAATCCGGACGAGGTCGCCAAGGATCAGCTGACCGCCTTCGTCGAGCGCATCGAGCGGCTTGAGGAAGAGAAGAAGGGCATCAGCGACGACATCAAGGAGGTCTACGCCGAGGCCAAGGGCAACGGTTTCGACGTCAAGGTGCTGCGCAAGGTGATTTCGCTGCGCAAGCAGGACGCCGACGAGCGCGCCGAGCAGGAGGCGATTCTCGACCTCTATCTGCAGGCGCTGGGCATGCCCACCGGCTGATCGCGCCGCCTCTCGGGCGACGACGACGAAAAAGCCCCGGACCATGTGGTCCGGGGCTTTTCTTTTGGTTCGATGCTCAGGCGTTCGGACGCCTTGGGGCCTGCGGATCAGCCGCGGCGGTCTCCGAGGCTGGCGGTGTCGCCAGGCTGCGCCGTGAAGGACTGGGTGCGCAGCAGCATCACCGAGGAGCCGGAGAAGCGGCCGGGCTTCGCGCCGTAGCTCGGATCGACGCCGAAGCCGCCGGCCAGAGCCGCGGCCGGCGCGGCGATGAGGCCCGCGGACGACGGCTGCGGGTGGCGCATGGTCTGGTCCCAGGCGGCGGGCGTCGGCTTGGCGGCGGCG
>NZ_JBHTMX010000115.1:0-9158 GCF_042679725.1 Methylopila musalis | reverse complement strand
CCGACGCCGGCGGGCGCCGCCCTCGGACCGCTCCTCGTCGTCGCCGCGTTCGGCGCGCTCGTTGCGGTCGCCACGGCCGGCGCGCTCCTGAGCGGGCGCCGCCTCGACGATCTCCTCGTCCTCCTCGACCGCGACCACGGGCTCTTCCGGCTCGACGCTGTCGACGCGGACCTGGGTCACGATCGCGCGCGGTTCCCCGGAGGCGGGCTCGGTGCGCTCGAGGATCAGGTGCTGGCCGCTCGGCAGATGGCCTTCGGGCGCAAACAGGATCTCGACGCCGAAGCGGGTCTCGATCTCACGCAGATGGCCGCGCTTCTGGTTGAGGATGTAGAGCGCCACCTCGTTGCGGGTCTTCACCAGCACGTTGCGCGAGGCGTCCTTGCGCAGCGCCTCCTCCACCATGCGCAGCACGTGCAGCGCGACGGAGGGCACGGCGCGCACGGTGCCGACGCCGTTGCAGGTCGGGCAGACCTCGCTCGAGCTTTCCAGCACGCCGGTGCGGATGCGCTGGCGCGACATCTCCATCAGGCCGAAATGCGAGATGCGGCCGAGCTGGATGCGGGCGCGGTCGTCCTTCAGGCAGTCCTTGAGCTTCTTCTCGACCGAGCGGTTGTTGCGGCTCTCGTCCATGTCGATGAAATCGATGACGATGAGCCCCGCGAGGTCGCGCAGCCGGAGCTGGCGGGAGACCTCCTCGGCCGCCTCCAGATTGGTGCGGAGGGCGGTGTCCTCGATGTTGTGCTCGCGGGTGGAGCGGCCCGAGTTCACGTCGATCGCGACCAGCGCTTCGGTCTGGTTGATGACGATGTAGCCGCCGGACTTCAGCGTCACCACGTTCGAGAACATGGCGTCGAGCTGGGCTTCCACGCCGGATTTCGAGAACAGCGGCTGGCTGTCGCGGTAGGGCTGAACGATCTTGGCATGGCTCGGCATGAGCATGCGCATGAAGTCCTTGGCCTCGCGGTAGCCCTCGTCGCCCGCGACCAGAACCTCGTCGATGTCCTTGTTGTAGAGGTCGCGGATGGAGCGCTTGATCAGCGAGCCTTCCTCATAGACCAGCGTCGGCGCCGAGGACTTTAGCGTCAGGTCGCGCACGGTCTCCCACAGGCGCATCAGATATTCGAAGTCGCGCTTGATCTCGGGCTTGGTGCGGTTGGCGCCGGCGGTGCGCAGGATGACGCCCATGCCCTCCGGCACCTCCAGGTCGGCGGCGACCTCCTTGAGGCGCTTGCGGTCCTGGGCCGAGGTGATCTTGCGGGAGATGCCGCCGCCGCGGGCGGTGTTCGGCATCAGCACCGAATAGCGGCCGGCGAGCGACAGATAGGTGGTGAGCGCCGCGCCCTTGTTGCCGCGCTCCTCCTTCACGACCTGCACCAGCAGCACCTGACGGCGCTTGATGACCTCCTGGATCTTGTAGGAGCGGACGTGGCGGGGCTTGCGCTCCGGGATGTCCTCCAGCGCGTCGCCCGCGCCGATGGACTCGACCGGATGGTCGTCCTCGTCGTGGTCGCCGTCGGCCTTGGCCTCCTGCTCGGCGACGTGCTCCTCGACCGCGGCCTCCGCGGAGGACGGCGCGGCTTCGGCGTCGTCGCCGGCCGCCTCGGGGGCGTCGGCGGAGACGACGTTCTCGTCATCGGTCGGGGCGGCCTTGGGGCGCGCGCGGCCGCGACGGCGACGGCCGCCCGCGGGCTTCTCGGTCTCTTCGGCCTTCTCGCTGTCCTCTTCGGCGGCGTGCGCCTTCTCTTCCTCGGCGAGGAGCGCCTGACGGTCGGCGACCGGGATCTGGTAGTAGTCGGGATGGATCTCGCTGAAGGCGAGGAAGCCGTGGCGGTTGCCGCCGTATTCGACGAACGCCGCCTGAAGCGACGGTTCGACCCGCGTCACCTTCGCGAGATAGATGTTCCCGCGGAGCTGCTTGCGGTTGGCGCTCTCGAAATCGAACTCTTCGACCCGGGAGCCTCGAACGACCACGACCCGAGTCTCCTCGGGATGCGTGGCGTCGATGAGCATCTTGTTGGCCATGAACGGAACTCTTGATGTGTGCGGCCAGGCGGCCCGGCGTCCGTCGCAGGCGACGACGCGGGCGCGCTCGCGACGCGAAAACCGCGTCCGGCTGCAGGGATGTGGAAGGGGGCGCGGTCCGGCCCGCGGCGCCACGCCGGCGCCCGATGGGCGGCGGACAGGACATCGAGGCTGGACGCAGACCGGGGAGCCCGGCGGATCGAGATCCGGGATGACGCGGAAGCGGCGTTGATCGCCGTGCGCATTCTCCCTGGGACCTCGCAAATCTGAATGCGCCAGACGGAAAAACGCCCGGCGCGCGTGAAACAAGCGGCGAACCCCGAAGCGTCAAAGCTCCGAAGGCTCACGACGTGAATCTGACGAAACCGGAACGCCACCGAATGGACGCGCCGCACGCCGCCGACGCGTGCGCGGAAGGCGGCTGACATCGCTCGTGGCTGGCGCAAGGCGCGCTCCCCACGGTGAGGGAGCGAAACGCGGCCGCCGCGCGAAGCGACGTTTCGACAGTCGCAAACGACGACGCCAGACCCGAAGCATCGGGAAAGATTCGCCGCACTACGACGTGAGCGAATTTCTCTTACCGGACGCTGCGGCGCATTGACAAGCACGATCGCTGTGCAGCGCTACTCGGGAGGCGCCTTCGTCCCGTGCCGCGAAAGCCACAGACGCCGGCCGGCGGGCGGGGCATGCTTAGGGGCGGGTTAACCCGAAGGGCGTAAATCCGTAAACCGACACGGCTGCTCCACCGTCGCTGGGAGGCGTCCGGCTGTTATGATTCGCCTGCTCATCCTCGCGCTCGCCGTCGTCGGCGGCCTCTGGAGCGGCGCGCCTGCGCGCGCTGTCGAAGCCGGCGTGCGCGCGACGCCGGTGGCGACCGACAGCCGGCTCGCGGGCGACGACGAGCGCACCCGCCTCGTGATCGACCTCACCGCCGCGACCCCGATCCGCGCCTTCGCGCTGGCCGACCCCTACCGCGTCGTCATCGACCTGCCGGAGGTGACGTTCCGCCTGCCGGAGAAGGCCGGCGAGCAGGGGCGGGGGCTGATCGCCGCCTATCGCTTCGGCATGTTCGCGCCGGGCCGCTCGCGCATTGTGGTGGACGTGATCCGCCCGGTCGCCATCGACAAGGCCTTCGTGCTGGAGCCGGTGGAGGGCCAGCCCGCGCGGCTGGTGCTGGACCTCACGCCGACCGACCGCAAGAGCTTCCTGCGCGCCATGGCCCAGGCGCCCGCGCCGGACGTGACCGGCGCCACGCCCGCGCCGAAGGCCTCGCCCGCCCACGGCCTGCCGTTGGTGGTGATCGATCCGGGCCACGGCGGCGTCGATCCGGGCGCGGCCGGCCCCGGCGACGTTTCCGAGAAGGACATCGTGCTCGCCTTCGCCCGGCGTCTGAAGGAAAAGCTTGAGGCCTCCGGCGAGCGCAAGGTGGTGCTGACCCGCGACGACGACAGCTTCATCTCGCTGCCGGACCGGGTGAACGTCGCCCGCGAGCACGCTGCGGCGCTGATGATTTCGATCCACGCCGACACGCTGTCGAACCCATTCGGAGTGCGGGGCGCCACCGTCTACACCCTGTCCGACAAGGCCTCGGACAAGGAGGCGGAGCGGCTGGCGGAGAAGGAGAATCGCGCCGACCTGATCGCCGGCCTCGACCTGTCCGACGAGCCGGAAGACGTGGCGGGCATCCTGTTCGACCTGACCATGCGGGAGACGCGCGGCTTCACCGCCGATTTCGCCCGCCGGCTGGTGAAGGACCTCAAGAGCGCCGCTACGCTGAACAAGAATCCGCTGCGCTCGGCGGGCTTCCGGGTGCTGCGGGCGCCCGACGTGCCCTCCGTGCTGCTGGAGCTCGGCTATCTGTCGAGCAAGGAGGACGCCAAACAGCTCATGTCCGAGGCGTGGCGCGACAAGGCGACGGACGCGGTGGCGAAGGCGGTGGACGGCTATTTCGAGACCCGTGTCGCGGCGGGCTCACCGGGGCGCCTGAATTAGCGTCAGCGGCGCTGCGCCGTACAATCTCCACAAAAGCCTTCGATCCCGGTATGGAGACAGGCGGCGCAGACGATGGGGCGTCGTGTGAAGGCGCGTTCGCCCTCCGCCGGGCGCGCGTCGCGCCCAAAGGCCATCGACACGGAACGAACACCTGATGCGTCTGCTGGTCCGGTTCCTCGGTTTTCTGTTCGCCGCCGGCACGATCGTCGCGCTCTGCGGCGCGGCCGTGGCGGGCTATTTCGCCTGGAGCTACGGACGCGAGCTGCCCGACTACGAGCATCTGGCCAATTACGAGCCGCCGATCATGACGCGGCTGCACGCCAACGACGGCCGGCTGATCGCGGAATACGCCAAAGAGCGCCGGCTGTTCCTGCCGATCCAGGCCATGCCGAAACGGCTGACCACGGCCTTCATCTCGGCTGAGGATAAAAGCTTCTACAGCCATGGCGGACTGGACTTTGTCGGCATCGCCCGGGCCATGCTGACCAACATCCAGAATCACGGCCGTCGGCCGCAGGGCGCCTCCACCATCACCCAGCAGGTGGCGAAGAACTTCCTGCTGACCAACGAGACCTCGATGGAGCGCAAGATCAAGGAAGCGCTCCTGTCGCTGCGCATCGAGCAGACCTATTCCAAGGACCGCATCCTCGAGCTCTATCTCAACGAGATCTATCTCGGCCTCGGCGCCTACGGCGTAGGCGCGGCCTCGCTGGTCTATTTCGACAAGTCGGTCAACGAGCTGACGCTTGCGGAGGCCGCCTATCTGGCGGCGCTGCCGAAGGCGCCCAACAACTATCATCCGTTCCGCTATCCCGAGCGCGCCATGGAGCGCCGCAACTGGGTGATCGACCGCGTGGTGGAGAACGGCTACGCCACCGCCGAAGAAGGCGCCGCGGCGAAGAAAGAGCCGATCGACGTCAATCCGCGCTCCACCGGCACGCAGCTGGTCGCGAGCGAGTATTTCAACGAGGAAGTGCGCCGCGTCGTCTACGAGAAGTACGGTGAGAAGCGGCTCTACGAGGGCGGGCTCTCGGTCCGCACCACGCTCGACCCGAAGATGCAGGTGCTCGCCCGCAAGGCGCTGAGCGACGGTCTGGTGTCGTTCGACCAGCAGCGCGGCTGGCGCGGTCCGGAGCGGGAGATCGAGGTCACGAGCGACTGGGGCCAGGCGCTGGCGGACATCCCGGCCTACGGCGACATCCCGTCCTGGCGCCTCGCCGTGGTGCTGAGCGCCACCGCCTCCCAGGCGACCATCGGCCTGCAGCCCGGCCGGGACAAGGCCGGCGTGGTGCTGCGCGAGCGCAGCACCGGCGTCGTCCCGCTCGAGGGCGTGCGCTGGGCGCGCTGGACCTCCGGTCCCGAGCGCGGCCGGGCGGTGAAGACCGTGTCGCAGGTGCTGAAGCCCGGCGACGTGATCTATGTGGAGGCGCTGAAGGCCGGCGGCTCGGACTACCGCCTGCGGCAGGTGCCGGACATCTCCGGCGGCCTCGTGGTCATGGACCCCTACACCGGCCGGGTGCTCGCGCTCGCCGGCGGCTTCTCCTACGACGAGAGCCAGTTCAACCGCGCCACCCAGGCGCTCCGGCAGCCGGGCTCCTCGTTCAAGCCGTTCATCTACGCCGCCGCCCTCGACAACGGCTACACCCCCTCCAGCGTCGTTCTGGACGCGGCGATCGAGATCAACCAGGGCGCGGGCGTCGGCGTGTGGCGGCCGGAGAACTACGCCAAGAAGTTCTATGGCCCGCAGACCCTGCGCTTCGGCATCGAGAAGTCGCGCAACGTCATGACCGTGCGTCTGGCGCAGGACATGGGCATGCCGCTGATCTCCGAATACGCCCGCCGCTTCGGGGTGATCGACGACCTGCCGCCCTACCTCTCCATGTCGCTCGGCGCCGGCGAGACCACCGTGCTGCGCATGACGGCGGCCTACGCCATGTTCGCCAACGGCGGCAGGAAGATCACCCCCACGGTGATCGACCGCATCCAGGACCGCACGGGCAAGACCATCTACCGCCACGACGACCGGGAATGCGTGGGCTGCAACGGCGGCGAGTGGCGCCATCAGGACGAGCCGAAGCTGGTCGACCACCGCGAGCAGGTGATCGACCCCATGACCGCCTACCAGATCACCTCGATGATGGAGGGCGTGGTGCTGCGCGGCACGGCGACCAGCGTGCGCGCGGTCGGCAAGCCGATCGCCGGCAAGACCGGCACCACCAACGACTACAAGGACGCCTGGTTCGTGGGCTTCTCGCCGGATCTCGCGGTGGGCGTCTATCTCGGCTACGACAAGCCCCGCTCCATGGGCGACGGCGAGACCGGCGGCTCCATCGCCGCGCCGGTGTTCACCGAGTTCATGAAGACCGCGCTCGCGGACAAGCCGCCGGTGCCGTTCCGCGTGCCGCCCGGCATCAAGCTGATCCGCATCAACCCGTCCACGGGCATGCGCGCCTCGGCCGGCGACCCGAAGATGATCCTCGAGGCGTTCAAGCCCGGCACCGCGCCGCCCGACAGCTATTCGATCATCGGTCAGGCCGGCGGGCGCTCGGAGACGGTGACCCCCGAGGCGGACCGGGCCATCCGGTCCGGCACCGGCGGCCTGTACTGACGCCGGTCCCCTCGGGGAGATCAAGGAGACAGCGGGATGGCGGACACGTCCTCTCCCCATGTGGTGAGTCCGCCTCCGGGCCTGCGCCGCACGGTCGGCGCGGTCGCGGCGCTGAACCTCGGCTATTTCGGCGTGGAGTTCTGGGCGGCGCTCGCGCTCGGCTCCGTGGCGCTGTTCGCCGACAGCATGGATTTCCTGGAGGACGCCTCCGTCAACCTGCTGATCCTGCTGGCGCTCGGCTGGTCGCTGAAGGCGCGGGCGCGGGTCGGAGCGGTTCTAGCGCTGATCCTCGTCGCCCCGGTGATCGCCACCGTATGGACCGCCTGGGACCGGATCGTGGATCCGACGCCGCCGAACGCGGTGGCGCTGTCGGCGGTCGCGCTCGGGGCGCTCGGGGTCAACCTCACCTGCGCCCTGCTGCTGGCGCGGTTCCGCGCGGCGAGCGGCAGCCTGACCAAGGCCGCGTTCCTGTCCGCCCGCAACGACGCGCTCGCCAATCTTGCGATCATCGCGGCGGGCTTCGTCACGCTGGCGTGGCCGTCGATCTGGCCCGATCTGGTGGTGGGGCTCGCGATCGCCGCGCTCAACATCGACGCCGCCTGGGAGGTGTGGGAGGCGGCGCGCGAGGAGCGCCTCGCCGTCACTCCCTGATCACCTTCACCTTGAAGCCCGGCGGCAGCGGCTCTCCGGGCGCGAGGCCGTTCAGCACCGCGAAGCGCTCCACCGCGCGGTCGGTCAGCGCCATGCGCCCGGCGAAGGTGGCGTCGGTGTCGCCCGGCCGCACGGTCACGGTCTCCACCTGCAAGGGCCGCGCGCTTTCGATCTCGCTCGCCGACAGGCGGCGGAACGACTGCAGCGAGGCGCGGAAGCCGTCGTCGATCTCCGGCGTCAGGTCGCGCGCGGCGAAGATCAGACGATAGACATCGTCGCCGAAGCGGATGGCGGCGAAGCGGAAGGTCCAGTCGCGGCCCTTGGCGACGATGGTCACGGCCTCCATGCCGTTCACCTCCAGCCGCTCCACCGGGCCGGGCTCCGCGCCCTCGATCCAGCCTTCTTGGATGTAGCCGTCGAGCGTGCGGCCCGAGGCGAGGCGGGCGGCGTCGAGGCGCAGCGCCCGTCCGTCGGGCGCGACGCCCAGCAGCGCCTCGGCCCCGTTCTCGAAGGTGAAGCCTTCGGGCGCCAGAAACGTGAAGCCCAGCCGCGGATGCAGGAAGCGCCGGCCGCGGGCGTAGCCCTGCGCGGGATCGTCGCCATAGACAACGCCGTTCAGCGCCACGAGATAGCGGTCGCGGTCGCGCTCGCCGATGCCCGGCGCGCCGATCTGGCGGGCGGCGGTGACGGCGAGCTGCACCCGCTCGGGCGTGGAAGGGTGGGTCGACAGGAAGTCGAGCCCCGGCTGGGACGGCTTCTGGCCGAGCGCCGCGCTGCGCAGCTCCGTCTGCCGACCCATGGAGAGCAGGAAGCGCGAGGCGCCGTAAGGGTCGAAGCCGGCGCGGGCGATGTTCTGCACGCCGATGCGGTCGGCCTCCAGCTCCTGCGCGCGGGAGAAGCTCGCCAGCGACAGCCGGCTCTTGGCCAGCGCCACCGCGCCCGCCTCGCGATTCTCCAGCACGTCGGACACGACCTTGCTGACGAGCACCGCCTTGCGCTCCTCGTCGGCGCGCTGGAAGGCGTGGCGCGCGGTGACATGCGCCATCTCATGCGCCAGCACGCCCGCGATCTCGGACGTGTCGTTGGCGACCGCGAGCAGGCCGCGCGTCACGTAGAGGCTGCCGTTCGGCAGCGCGAAGGCGTTGATCAGCGGCGAGTTGAGCAGCGTCACCTTGTAGCGCAGGTCCGGCCGGTCGGACGCGGCCGCGAGCCGGTCGGCGATGCTGTTCAGCAGCGCGGTGAGCTGGGGCTGCTGATAGACGCCGCCATAGGCGGCCGCGATGCGGGCCTGCTCCTGCGTGACCGCGCCGGGCTGGCCGACCGACTTCGGCGCCGCGGGCGGCACGATCGGCGTCGGCTTCGCGGCGTGCTTGTCCGGTTGGATGCTGCTGCAGCCCGCGAGCAGGGCCGCGGCGCAGGCGAGCGTCACGATGCGCCGACCGAACCTCCCCATGCCCCAGCGAACTCCCATCATTCGGCCCCCGGCGCGGCGATCCGCTCGATCTGGGCGGCCTCGTCGATCCGGATCGCCGGGCCGCCGGGGCCCCGCGTCACGACGCCCCGAACCCTGAGCCACGCGCCCGGATCGAGCCCGAGAGCGGTTCGTCCCCCGAGCCGGCGGAGCGCCGGTTCGGATATGGAGAGCGAGAGCGCGTCGCGCCAGCGCCGTCCGAAATTCACATACACCCGGCCGCCGGACGTCCGCACGCTCGCCACGCGGCCTTCGGCGACCTCGAAACGGCCGTCGGCTGCGAAGCTCGCCCCGTCGGCCGCGTTTCGAACCTCGTAGTACGAATGCGCCCACAAACCAAGGCGTTGGCGGCGCGCCGGCGCCTCCGCGGCCCGCAGCCTGGCGTCGCAGCCACGCCCGGCGCGGCTCGCGTCC
>NZ_JBHTMX010000114.1:0-9158 GCF_042679725.1 Methylopila musalis | reverse complement strand
GGCTGGCCCGGCCCGCGCCGGCCGCCGCGCCCGCCCAGCCCGCGGCCCCGCTGCTGTTCCGCTCCAATTTCGACCGCGCGGCCTATGTGCAGGCGATCCGCGCCTGCGTGGACTACGTGCTGGCGGGCGACATCTTCCAGGCCAACATCGCCCAGCGCTTCCTCGCCGACCTGCCGGCGGACTTCGACCCCTGGGCCTTCTACAGGCGCCTGCGCCGGCGCAACGCCGCGCCCTTCGGCGCCTATCTCGCCTTCGGCGATCTGGTGGTGGCCTCGTCCTCGCCCGAGCGCTTCGTCTCGGTCACGGGGGACCTCGTGGAGGCGCGCCCCATCAAGGGCACCACCAAGCGCTGGGCCGACCCCCATGCGGACGGCGCCTCGTCCCGCGTTCTGCTGGCGTCCGAGAAGGACCGGGCCGAGAACGTGATGATCGTCGATCTGCTGCGCAACGACATCTCGCGGGTGAGCCGGCCGGGCGCGGTGGAGGTGCCGACGCTCTGCGGGCTCGAGACCTACGCCTCGGTGCATCATCTGGTGTCGGTGGTGACGGGGCGCCTGCGCGAGGGGCTCGGCGTGATCGACCTGCTGCGCGCGAGCTTCCCCGGCGGCTCCATCACCGGCGCGCCGAAGCTTCGGGCCATGGAGATCATCACCGAGCTGGAGCGCCACGCCCGCGGCGTCTATTGCGGCTCCATCGGCTGGATCGGCTTCTCCGGCGACGCGGACTTCAACATCGCCATCCGCACCGCCACCATCGCCCGGGGCAAGGCGGTGTTCCAGGCGGGCGGCGGCATCACGGCGCTGTCCGACCCGGCGGCCGAGTATGACGAGACCCTGACCAAGGCCCGCGCGGTGTTCGAGGCCTTCGGCGGCGTGCTGGACGAGGCCGGGGCGGACCGGCCCCGCGCCACGGCGGGAGGCCTGCGGTGATCCTCGTCGTCGACAATTACGACAGCTTCGTCTTCAACGTGGCGCGCTACTTCGAGGAGATCGGCCGCGAGGTCCGGGTGCTGCGCAACGACGCGCTCACGGTCGAGCAGGCCGAGGCGCTGGCCCCCGAGGCGATCGTGATCTCGCCCGGCCCCTGCACCCCGACCGAGGCCGGCGTCTCGCTGCCGCTGATCCGCGCGCTTTCGGGCCACGTGCCCATCCTCGGGATCTGCCTCGGCCATCAGGCGATCGGCGAGGTGTTCGGCGGCAAGGTCGTGCGCGCCCGCCGGCCGCTGCACGGCCGCGCCTCCCGCGTCGCCCATGACAGGACCGGCCTGTTCGAGGGCCTGCCGAACCCGCTCGCGGTCGGGCGCTACCATTCGCTGATTGTGGAGTTCGACGACGGCTACGCCGGGCCGCTCGAGGTGACCGCGCGCTCGGAGGAGGGCGAGGTCATGGCGCTCCAGCATGTGGAGCACCCGACCTTCGGCGTGCAGTTCCATCCGGAATCGATCCTGACCGAGAACGGCCACGCGCTGCTGCGCAACTTCCTCGCGGCGGCGAAGCGGCGGCAGGCATGCCGCGTCTGAACGGACAGGCGGTCGGAGACACGGCGCCGTTCGACCTCGCCGATCGCGGGCTGACGCTGGGCGACGGCTTGTTCGAGACCATTGCCGTGTTCGGCGGCCGTCCCGCGGCGCTCGGCCTTCATCTCGACCGGCTCTGCGCCGCCGCCGCCGAGATTCGCCTGCCCGTGGACCGCGCCGCGCTGGAGCGCGAGGTTCTGGCGCTCGCGGGCGAGGGCGACGGGGTGATCCGGCTCACCGTCACCCGCGGGGCCGGCGCCCGGGGGCTTGCGATTCCCGAGGCGTCCGCGCCCGCCGTGATCGCGGCGCGGGGCGCGTTTCCGCCGAACGCGCTGTTTTCGCCCATGCGGCTCGCGACCGTCGCCGTCCGTCGCAACCCGAGCTCCTTCGTCTCCCGCGCCAAGACCCTGTCCTATCTCGACAGCGTGCTGGCCCACGACGCCGCCCGCCGCGCCGGCGCCGACGACGCGCTGATGCTCAACACGGCCGGCCGCGTCGCCTCCACGGCCATGGCCAACCTGTTCGCGGTGATCGGGGGAATCGTGGTCACGCCGTCGCTGGACGAGGGCGTTCTGCCGGGCGTGACCCGTCGCCTGACGCTCGCCGCGTGCCGGGAGCAGGGAATTCATGTGGAGGAACGGCCGCTTGAACTACACGAGTTCGTCAGCGCGGACGCGGCCTTCGCCGCCAACAGCGTCCGGCTGCTGATGCCCGTGCGGGCGATCGACGAAAACGTGATGCCGGACGGGACGCATCCGATCGTCGCCCGGCTCACCGCGGCGGTGGCCGCGAGCTGCGGCGCGCCGCCGCCGGCGTCAGGCGCGCCGGCCAAAGGCCGCGTCAGGGCAGGGCGTCGAAGCCCGGGCCGAATCCGTTCAGCGACACCGGCACGCCGATGCCCTTCTCGGGCGTTTGGAAGATGATGAAAGTCGCGCTCTTGCCGTTGCGGAACTGGTTCACCAGCGGGTCCTCCAGCACCACCTCGGCAACGCAGCCGTTGGTGAGGCAGCGCACAAAGCCGGCGCGGCCGACCTCGGTCTGGTCGATGCGCAGGCCGAGCCCCGAGGGCAGCAGGACGCCGAGCGGCGCCAGCACCCGCAACAGCCGGCTCTTCTTGTCCGCGGTCTTCAGCACGATGACCGTGAGGCCGACGTTCGGCATGTCGTCGGCGGTCACGCTCTGCACCAGGGCGCACTGCTCGCCCTGGGCGCCGGCGGGCGTGTCGCAGCGCATCTGCCAGTCGCCGTGGGTGGCTTTCACGGCCCCCTGGGCATGGGCGGCTGCGGGCGCGAGCGCGGCGAGGGCGGCGACGGCGAGCGCCGCCAGTCGATTGCGTTGCACGGGCTGATGCTCTCCGGGATGGGGACCGCTGCGGGGTACCAGAGCGGCCCGGTCTGTCAAGCGAGGACGGCCTCCAAAGCCATGCGCGCCGCGCGCGGCCTTCGCGCCTTTATGCCGCACGGCGCCTTCGGGGGCCACATTGAGCTTTCGCAATCTTTATGTTTTCAAAGGTGCGGCGAAAACTGGGCGGCTCCGGCCGCGCGGTGGATTCGCGATCGCGCGGCCAGCGCGCCGTCGCGACTACGACCAATGACGGATATGCCGCGCCGTGACGGTGCGTGATGACAAGCACGACGGGCGTGGACGCGTCCGCGATAGGGAAGAGACGAGGGGCAGGCCACAATGCTTCCATCCGGACGTCTGACGTCGCTCATGATTTCGGCCGCGGGCCTGCTCGCAGCCTCGCCGGCGCTCGCGGGCGACGGTCAGCCCTCGCCGTGGCAGCTCGGCTTCCAGAAGGCGGCCTCGCCGATCTTCGAGCAGATCCACTCCTTCCACAATTTCATCCTGGTCATCATCGTCCTCGTCACGCTGTTCGTGCTGGCGCTGCTGGTCTACTGCGTGGTCCGCTTCAACGAGAAGTCGAACCCGGTTCCCTCCAAGACCACCCACCACACCATGCTCGAGGTGGTGTGGACGATCGCGCCGGTGCTCATCCTGGTCGTGATCGCGATCCCGTCTTTCCGCCTGCTCTACGCCCAGTACACGCCGCCGCCGGTCGATCTGACCATCAAGGTTGTCGGCCGCCAGTGGAACTGGGACATCGTCTATCCGGACGCGAACGAGCTGACGCTGACCGCCGTGATGCTTCAGGACAGCGAGCTCAACGGCAAGCCGCGCTTGCTCGCGGTGGACAACGAGGCCGTGGTTCCGGTCGGCAAGGTGGTCCACGTGGACGTGACCGCCGAGGACGTGCTGCACTCCTTCGCCCTGCCGGCCTTCGGCGTGAAGGTGGACGCGGTGCCCGGCCGCCTGAACTCCACCTGGTTCCGCGCCGACCGCGAGGGCGTCTATTACGGCCAGTGCTCCGAGCTCTGCGGCCAGGACCACGCCTTCATGCCGATCGCCATCCGCGTGGTGAACGAAGACCTCTACAAGCGCTGGCTCGAAGCGGCGCAGAAAGACACTGACGAAGCGAAGAAGCTGCTCGAGGCGTCCGTGAACGGCGCCGCCGCGACCAACGTCGCGCAGCGCTGACGCCGAACGAGCACGAGGGAGACACCAGGCCATGGCCACTGCGGCGCACGGGATGACGCACGCGTCCCACGACCATCCGACCGGATGGCGGCGTTACGTCTATTCGACGAACCACAAGGACATCGGCACGATGTACCTGATCTTCGCGATCTTAGCGGGGATCATCGGCGGCGCGCTGTCGATCGGCATGCGGCTCGAGCTCCAGGAGCCGGGCATGCAGATCTTCACCAACCCGAACACCTTCAACGCCTTCACCACCGCCCACGGCCTCATCATGATCTTCTTCATGGTGATGCCCGCGGTGATCGGCGGCTTCGCCAACTGGTTCGTGCCGCTCATGATCGGCGCGCCGGACATGGCGTTCCCGCGCATGAACAACATCTCGTTCTGGCTGCTGATCCCGGCGCTCGGCCTGCTGCTGATCTCGCTGTTCGTGCCCGGCGCGCCCGGCTCCCACGGCGTCTCCGGCGGCTGGACCATCTACCCGCCGTACTCCACCAGCGGTCAGCCCGGACCGGCGATGGACTTCGCGATCCTCGGCCTGCACATCGCCGGCGCGTCGTCGATCCTCGGCGCCATCAACTTCATCACCACCATCTTCAACATGCGCGCCCCCGGCATGACGCTGCACAAGATGCCGCTGTTCGCCTGGTCCGTGCTGGTCACCGCCTTCCTGCTGCTGCTGTCGCTGCCCGTGCTCGCCGGCGCCATCACCATGCTGCTGACCGACCGCAACTTCGGCACCACCTTCTTCTCGCCCGCCGGCGGCGGTGACCCGATCCTCTACCAGCACCTGTTCTGGTTCTTCGGCCACCCGGAAGTGTACATCCTGATCCTGCCGGGCTTCGGCATCATCAGCCACATCATCTCCACCTTCTCCCGCAAGCCGGTGTTCGGCTATCTGGGCATGGCCTACGCCATGGTGGCGATCGGCGTGGTCGGCTTCGTCGTGTGGGCCCACCACATGTACACGACCGGCGTTTCGGTGAACACGCAGGCCTACTTCGTGTTCGCGACCATGGTCATCGCGGTGCCCACCGGCGTGAAGATCTTCTCGTGGATCGCCACCATGTGGGGCGGCTCCATCTCGCTGCGCGTGCCCATGATCTGGGCGATCGGCTTCATCTTCCTGTTCACGCTCGGCGGCGTGACGGGCGTGGTGCTCGCCAACGCCGGCATCGACCGCTCGCTGCACGACACCTATTACGTGGTGGCCCACTTCCACTACGTGCTGTCGCTCGGCGCCGTGTTCGCCATCTTCGCGGGCTGGTACTACTGGTTCCCGAAGATGTTCGGCTACATGTACAACGAGACCGTGGGCAAGGTGCACTTCTGGGTCACCTTCGTGGGCGTGAACCTGGTGTTCTTCCCGCAGCACTTCCTCGGCCTCGCCGGCATGCCGCGCCGCTACGTGGACTATCCGGAGGCCTTCGCCGGCTGGAACTTCGTGTCCTCGATCGGCTCCTACATCTCGGCCTTCGGCGTGGTGATCTTCCTCTACGGCGTGTTCGAGGCCTTCTCGAAGAAGCGCGTCGCAGGCGACAACCCGTGGGGCGAGGGCGCGACGACGCTGGAGTGGACCCTGTCCTCGCCGCCGCCGTTCCACCAGTTCGAGACCCTGCCGCGCGTCAAGTGACGCGACGGGCCTTAAACGCCGCTCCCGAAACGGGCGTCGCTCAGGGCCTCAGGGCTCCCGCCGCGCGCGGCGGAGAGCCGAGACCTTCTCCGGGCGGCCGCTTCGCCGCCCGGAACCGCTTGGGGCCGGAGCCGTCGCCGCCCGACGGGTCCCGCATCGGCCGGACGCTGCTCCGGCCGCCAGATCGAGGCTTCGCCTGCGCATGACCTTCGCCCACGACGACACCGTCGCCCAAACCGCCGTCCCGGCCCTGCCCGGACCGAGCCTCGCCGGCGTCGAGGACTACATCGCGCTGCTCAAGCCGCGGGTGATGTCGCTGGTGGTGTTCAGCGCCCTGGTCGGCATGGTCGCCGCGCCGTCGGGCCTGCATCCCGTGCTGGCCGCGATCGCGCTGCTGTGCATCGCGGTGGGCGCGGGCGCCTCGGGCGCGCTCAACATGTGGTGGGACGCGGACATCGACGCCGTGATGACCCGCACCGCCAACCGCCCTGTGCCCGCAGGCCGCATGACGCCGGGCGAGGCCTGCGCCTTCGGCGTGGTGCTGTCCGTGGGCTCGGTGCTGATGCTCGGGCTCGCCTCCAACTGGCTGGCGGCCGGCCTGCTCGCCTTCACCATCTTCTTCTACGTGGTGATCTACACCATGTGGCTGAAGCGCTGGACGCCCCAGAACATCGTCATCGGCGGGCTCGCGGGCGCCATGCCGCCCATGGTCGGCTGGGCCGCCGTGTCGGGCGAGGTCAGCCTGCACAGCGCGCTGCTCGTCGCCATCATCTTCATGTGGACGCCGCCGCATTTCTGGGCGCTCGCTCTGATCAAGTCGGACGACTACGCCCGCGCCGGGGTGCCCATGCTGCCCTGCGTCGCCGGCCCCGACGAGACCCGCCGCCAGATCCTGCTCTACGCGCTTGCGCTCGCGCCGCTCGGCGTCGCCCCGGCGCTGGTCGGCCTCGGCGGCTGGCTTTATCTCGCGCTCTCCACGGTCCTCGGTCTCGGCTTCGTGCTCCGCGCGGTCGCGGTCTACCGCCGCCGCGAGGGCGAGGCGGCCCGCAAGGCCGCCGGCGGCCTGTTCGGCTTCTCGCTGGTCTATCTGTTCGCGGTGCTCGCGGCCGTGCTGGTGGAGAAGCTCGCCGGCCTGCCGCCGCTGCCCTCCGTGCTTCCGGGCTGGATGTGACCGCCATGGCCGACAAGCCGGAGCCGGGCGTGGTCCTGACCGACGAGCAGAAGCGCCAGCGCGGCCGCCGCAACGTGGCGATCGCCGTCACGCTCGGCGTGCTGGTGGTGCTGTTCTGGGTGATGACCATCGTGCATCTCGGCGGCAACGTCCTGAACCGGCCGCTGTGAGGAGACGCCCGTGACCGAGCCCGCGCCCTCCGCCGACCTGAACCGCCGCCATGGCCGCGTGGCCTTCGCCTGCGTCGCCTTCGTGGGGCTGATGGTGGGCGCGGCCTACGCCGCGGTGCCGCTCTACGACATGTTCTGCCGCGCCACCGGCTTCGGCGGCACGCCGCAGGTGGCCGCCGCCGCGCCGGCCGAGGCGCTGAACCGGGAGATCACCGTGCGCTTCGACGCCAATGTGGCGCCGGGGCTCGACTGGTCGTTCCGGCCGGAGGTGACCAACGTCCGGGTCAAGGTCGGCGAGACCAAGCTGGTGCTGTTTAAGGTGAAGAACCGCTCCGACCAGGAGCTCGCCGGCACCGCCACCTACAACGTGACGCCGGAGACCACGGGCCGCCACTTCGCCAAGCTGCAGTGCTTCTGCTTCAACGAGCAGGTGCTGAAGCCGGGCGAGGAGATGGACATGCCGGTGGCCTTCTTCGTCGATCCCTCCATCGCGGACGACCGTGAGCTCGACCGCGTGAGCCGGATCACGCTGTCCTACACCTTCTTCCCTGCGAAGGCGCCGCGGCTGACCTCCGCAGGGACCGAACGACCCAAGCTCTGAACGAGATCCTTCCGCCGACGGGCGCCCGACGACGCGGACGAGACGAAAAGCATAAAGGGGAGACGTCAATGGCCGACGCCCACGCCAAGCACCACGATTACCATCTCGTCGATCCAAGCCCGTGGCCGTTCCTGTCGTCGATGGCGGCCTTCGCCACCGCGATCGGCGCGGTGGTGTGGATGCATGGCGGCACCCCGTGGGTGTTCGCCGGCGGCTTCGTCTTCCTGCTCTACACCGCGATCGCGTGGTGGGCGGACGTGATCAAGGAGGCCCATTCCGGCTTCCACACCCGCGTGGTGCAGCTGCACCTGCGCTACGGCATGATCCTGTTCATCGCCTCCGAAGTGATGTTCTTCGTCGCCTGGTTCTGGGCCTTCTTCGACGTGGCGCTGTTCCCGAACGAGGCGCACCAGTTCCTGCGCGCCGAGCACACCGGCGGCGTTTGGCCGCCGAAGAGCATCCAGACCTTCGACCCCTGGCACCTGCCGCTGCTCAACACCATGATCCTGCTCACCTCGGGCACGACCATCACCTGGGCGCACCACGCGCTGGTGCACGGCGACCGCAAGGGCCTGAAGCAGGGCCTCGCGCTCACCATCCTGCTCGGCGTGCTGTTCAGCGTCCTGCAGGCGGTCGAGTATCACGAGGCCACGTTCTCGTTCTCCGAGAACATCTACGGCGCGACCTTCTTCATGGCGACCGGCTTCCACGGCTTCCACGTGATCGTCGGCACCATCTTCCTGGCGGTCTGCCTCGCGCGCGTCCTCAAGGGCCACTTCACCCCGAAGCAGCATTTCGGCTTCGAGGCGGCGGCCTGGTACTGGCACTTCGTGGACGTGGTGTGGCTGTTCCTGTTCGCCGTGATCTACGTCTGGGGCGCCGGCCCGAACGTCGCTTCCCACTGACGCGTCACGCGTCGTACCCTCCCGAAGCCGCCGGCCGATCGCCGGCGGCTTCGTCGTTTCCGGCCCCATAGGGCCGCGCTCGAAAGGCGAGATCGCCATGGCTGATCCGACCGGCTCCATTCCCGCCGCCGTGCTGCGGGGCGCGGCGGGGCGCTGCCCCGATTGCGGCAAAGGGCGGCTGTTCGATGGCTTCATCGCGCTGCGCCCGTCCTGCGAGGCGTGCGGGCTGGACTACGGCTTCGCCGACGCCGGCGACGGCCCGGCGGTGTTCGTGACGCTGATCGGCGGCTTCCTCACGCTCGGCTTCGCGCTCTGGCTCGAATTCGCGTTCGAGCCGCCGTTCTGGGTGCATCTGGTGGTGTCGCTGCCGGCGGTGGTGGTGGTGTGCCTCGGGCTGCTCCGGGTGATGAAGGGCGTGCTGATCACGCTCCAGCGCCGCAACGCCGCCGCCGAAGCGCGGCTCGAGCGCTGACGGTGGCCGCAGGTTCCGTCGCCCGCCGCGTCGCCGTGGTCTTCGCCGCGACGCGCGCCGCCTTCGCGCTGCCCATCGGGCTCGGCAGCTGGCAGCTCCAGCGGCTCAAGTGGAAGACCGAACTGGTGGCGCGCATCGAGGCCCGCACG
>NZ_JBHTMX010000113.1:0-9261 GCF_042679725.1 Methylopila musalis | reverse complement strand
TGGCGAAGCCGGCGCCGTCCAGACGCTCCGCGACGCCGTGGGGGATGGGCGACCCGAAGGAGCGGGCCGCGAAGGCGCCGACGCGGGCCTCGCCGCTCGACGGCCGAACGTCGCCGTTCAGCACGTCGAGCGCGAGCCGGCGGGTGGCGGCGTCGTCGCCGACGAGGGCGACGATCGCTCCGGAAGGCGCGGCGAAGGACAGGCCGTTCAGCCGCCCGGCGCCGGCGCGGGCGACGACGTCGTCGAAGACGACGCCGCTCATCCGTAGACCATCAGCCCGGCGAGGCCGGCCGCGCCCACCACGATGCGCCACCAGGCGAAGGGCGCGTAGCCGCGGCGGGAGATGAAGTCGAGCAGGCGGCGCACCACCAGGATGGCGGTGATGAAGGCGCAGACGAAGCCCACCAGCACCAGCCCCATGTCGTCCATGGAGAGAATGTTCCGGCTCTTGTAGAGGTCGTAGGCGAAGGCGCCCGCCATGGTGGGCATGGCGAGGAAGAACGAGAACTCCGCCGCCGCGCGCTTGCCCGCGCCCAGCAGCAGCGCGCCGACGATGGTGGAGCCCGAGCGGGACACGCCGGGGATCATGGCGAGGCACTGGAAGAAGCCGATCGCGAGGCAGAGCCAGAGCGGGAAGCGGGTGGCGTCGTCGTAGCGCACGTCGGGCTCGGCCTCGCCGACCCAGCCATGCGCCGGCCCCTCGGTGGAGCGCACGGCGTAGCGGTCGTCAGGGCGGATCATGTCCACCCACAGCAGCACCACGCCGCCCACGATCAGCGCCACGCAGATGGTGACCGGCGATTCAAACAGCACCGTCTTGATGAAGCCGTGCGCCAGCGCGCCAATGACCGCCGCAGGCAGGAACGCGACCAGCACGCCCAGCACGAAGCGGCGGGCGGCGGGGTCGGTCGGCAGGCGGCGGGCGATGTCCGTCAGCCGGCCGGCGTAGACCAGCAGGATGGCGAGGATCGCGCCGAGCTGGATCAGCACCTCGAAGGTCTTGCCGGTGGAGTTGAAGCCGAGGAAATGACCGAGCAGAAGGATGTGCCCGGTGGAGGACACAGGCAGAAACTCGGTCAGCCCCTCGACGAAGCCGAGCAGCGCGGCCTGAAGCAGGCTCACCACATCCATGACGCCCGATCCCTTAGAAGACGCGTCGCCGATTCGCTGTTGTCGCGCGACGACGCCGGTTCTATACGGGGTTCCCGCGCCGCGCCATCAAGCGCGCGACGTTCCGGCGGCGTCCGCGGCAGGCCGGCCACACTTCGCCCCACCCTTGGCACCCCGGGCTCCATGGCCATTCTGTATCATTACCCTCTGTGCCCGCATTCGCGTTTCGTGCGGCTCGCTCTCGGCGAATACGGCCTCGAGGCCGATCTGGTGGAAGAGAAGGTCTGGGAGCGGCGCGAGCCCTTTCTGCACCTGAACCCGGCCGGGACCACGCCCGTGCTGGTGGAGGCGAGCATCCCCTCCGTGCCGGGCGCCGACGTGATCGCCGAATATCTCGACGAGACCCGGGGTCTCGCGCTCGGCGACCGCAGGCTGCTGCCGGAATCGCCGCGCGAGCGGGTGGAGGCGCGCCGGCTGACCGCGTGGTTCAACCAAAAGTTCTTCGAGGAGGTGTCGAGCCACCTCATCCACGAGAAGGTCTACAAGCGCTTTATGCCGACGAGCCTCGGCGGCGGCGCGCCCGAGATGGCGGCCATCCGCGCGGCCCGCTCCAACATCCGCTATCATCTGAAATATGTGGGCTATCTCGCCCGGCAGCGGAACTGGCTCGCCGGCGAGCGCCTGACCTATGCGGACCTCGCCGCCGCGGCCCATCTGTCGGCGGTGGACTATCTGGGCGACGTGCCGTGGGACGAGGACGAGACCGCCAAGAGCTGGTATGCGCGGGTGAAGTCGCGCCCCTCGTTCCGCCCGCTGCTGGCCGAGACGCTGGCCGGCATGCAGCCCTCCACCAACTACGCCAATCTGGACTTCTGAGGCCGGCCGTCGTCCGCCCGCGGCCGCGCGGCCCGGAGCGGCGATGACGCCCGACGCCCTCAAGCGCCGGATCGTCGAGCGCGCCCGCGCCTATGGCTTCGACGCGGTGGCGGTGACGACGCCGGACGCCATTCCCCACGCCGCGGCCCGTCTGGCGGAAGCGCTCGCCAAGGGCTGGCACGGCGACATGGCGTGGCTCGAAGACCGGCTGGAATGGCGCGGCGATCCCCGCGCGCTGTGGCCCGAGGCGCGCTCCATCGTCATGCTGGCCATGAACTACGGGCCGGACCGCGACCCCCGCGACACGCTCGGGCTGACGGACCGCGGCGCGATCTCGGTCTACGCCCAGGGCGACGACTACCACGACCTGATCAAGGGGCGCCTGAAGCAGGTCGCGGCCGCGCTCGGCGCCGAGGGGGCGGGGATCAAGGTGTTCGTGGACACCGCCCCGGTGATGGAGAAGCCGCTCGCCATGGCGGCAGGGCTCGGCTGGCAGGGCAAGCACACCAACATGGTGTCGCGCGCGTTCGGCTCGTGGCTGTTCCTCGGCGCGATCTTCACCACCGCCGACCTGCCGCCGGACGAGGCCGCCGGCGACGCTTGCGGCTCCTGCCGGGCCTGCCTCGATGCCTGCCCGACCGACGCCTTCCCCGCGCCCTACCAGCTCGACGCCCGCCGCTGCGTCTCCTACCTCACGATCGAGCACGCCGGGCCGATCCCCCGCGCGCTCCGGGCCGCGATCGGCAACCGCATCTACGGCTGCGACGACTGCCTCGCCGCCTGCCCGTGGAACAAGTTCGCCCAGGCCGGCCGCGAGACGCGGCTCGCCGCCCGGGACGCGCTGCAGGCGCCGGAGCTCGCGGAGCTCGCCGCGCTCGACGACGCCGGGTTCCGGGCGCTGTTCGCCAAAACGGCGGTGAAGCGCATCGGCCGCGACCGCTTCGTGCGCAACGTGGCGGTCGCGCTCGGCAATTCCGGCGATCCGGCGCTTTCGGCCGCCGTCAGCCCGCTGATCGACGACGCCTCGCCGCTGGTGCGCGGCGCGGCGGCGTGGGCGCTTCGACGCCTTCTGGCACCTGCGACGCTCGCGCCCCTTGCCGAGCGGGCGCTCGCGACCGAAACCGACACGGATGTGCGCAGCGAATGGACCATGGCCATGAACGACGGGGACGGAGCGTGAGGCGGCTGGTCGTCATCGGCTGCGGCTACACGGCGAAGCGGTTCGTGACGCTGCATGGCGAGAGCTTCGACGCGGTCGACGTCACCGCGCGCTCGCCCGACAAGGCCGCTCTGCTGGCGGCCGAGGGCCTGCGCGCCCACAGCTTCGACGGCTCCGCGCTCGCGCCCGCTCTGAAGGAGGCGCTGGAGCGCGCCACCCACCTTCTGGTCTCCGCGCCGCCGGACGATCTGGGCGACCCGACGCTCCGGGCCGCAGGAGCCGCGTTGCGCGCGGCGCCCGATCTGGCGTGGATCGGCTATCTCTCCACCATCGGGGTCTACGCCGACGCCGACGGCGGCTGGGTGGACGAGACCACCCCGCCCGAGGCCGACAGCCTGCGGGGCGCGCGGCGCATCGCGGTGGAGCGCGAGTGGCTGGCGCTGGGGGCCGAGACGGGCGTTCCCACCCAGATCTTCCGGCTCGCGGGCATCTACGGCCCCGGCCGCAGCCAGATCGAGAACCTGAAGGCGGGGACCGCCAAGCGGCTCGTGAAGCCGGGACAGGTGTTCAACCGCATCCATGTGGACGACATCGCCGCGGCGCTGGCCGCCGGGATCGCGCGGCCGCAGGCCGGGCCGATCGTGAACGTCACCGACGACGAGCCGGCCCCGCCCCAGGACGTGGTGGCCTACGCCGCCGACCTGCTCAACGTTCCGCCGCCGCCGGAGGTGGCGTTCGAGACCGCCGACATCTCGCCCATGGCCCGCAGCTTCTATTCGTCCAACAAGCGGGTGGCGAACCGGGTGCTGCGCGAGGCGCTCGGCGTCGATCTCGCCTATCCCACCTACCGCGAAGGCATCGCCGCGCTCGCCCGAGAGGGCTGAGGCGCCCTCGCCGTCATGCCCGAGCTTGGTCTCGGGCATCCACGACTTTTGCCCTCAGTCCGGCGTGACCGGACATGTGTGGACATCCGGCGCTCGCCGGGCATGACGGAGACTTAGTCCGACCGCGCGCTCAGCGGCGCTCGTCGATCAGGCGGGCCATCACGGCGCGGGCCTCCACGACGCCGTCGCCGTCGCGGCTCGAGGTGGCGAGAAGCTCCGGATAGGCGGCCGGGCGGCGGGCCAGCGCCGCGAGCGTGTCGGCCACGCGGGCGTCGCGCTCGCCTTTCGGGACCTGATCCATCTTGGTCAGCACCACCTGATAGGACGAGGCGGCGGCGTCGAGCAGGTCCATCACGTCGCCGTCCACCGTCTTCAGCCCGTGGCGGCCGTCGATCAGCAGGAACACCCGCGCGAGGCTGCGCCGGCCGCGCAAATACGTCTTCACCAGCCCGGTCCAGGCCCGCACCTGCTCCACCGGCGCCTGGGCGTAACCGTAGCCCGGCATGTCGACCACATAGGCCTTGCCGCCCAGATCGAAGTAGTTGAGCTGCTGGGTGCGACCGGGGGTGTTGGAGGTCTTGGCCAGCGTCTTCCGGCCGGTCAGCGCGTTGACGAAGCTCGACTTGCCCACGTTGGAGCGGCCCGCCAGCGCGATCTCCGGGCGGTCCATGGCGGGAAGCTGCTCCAGCCGGGCCGCGCCCAGCACGAAGTCGCACGGCCCCGCGAACAGCTTGCGGCCGATCTCCAGATAGGGGTCGACGTCGGTCGGATCGGTGGTCATGGCGGCGGGAGCCTCCTTGGAGCCTCAATCGGTGGTTCCACGTCCGTCATGCCCGAGCGTGTCTCGGGCATCCACGACTTGAGCCTGCGACGTTCACGGCGCCGTCCCGACATCGTGGATGCCCGCGCATCGCGCGGGCGTGACGGGAGACGCCGGTCGAGTCCCGGAAGCCGTCCGAACGGCCCCTGAAACGCGACGCCCCCGCGGCCCCTTCGTGGAAGGAGCGGCGAGGGCGGATGGCGCGACGCGGAGGCCGCGTCAGGGTTTGGCGGCGCCGGTCGGCTTCTTGCGGAAGGCCTCGCGGATGTTGCCGAGCAGGTCCACCTTCACGCCCTGACGGCGCATGATGATCCACTGCTGGACGATCGACAGGAAGTTGTTCCACGTCCAGTAGATCACCAGACCGGCCGGGAACGAGGCCAGCAGGAAGGTGAAGAACAGCGGCATCCAGTTGAAGATGATGGCCTGGGCCGGATCGGTCGGCGTCGGGTTCAGCCGCATCTGGACGAACATGGTCACGCCCATCAGCAGCGGCCAGATGCCGATCAGCAGGAAGTGCGGAACGTCATAGGGCAGCAGGCCGAACAGGTTGAACAGCGAGGTGGGGTCCGGCGCGGCCAGGTCGTGGATCCAGCCGAAGAACGGCGCGTGCCGCATCTCGATGGTGACGAACAGCACCTTGTAGAGCGCGAAGAACACCGGGATCTGCACCACGATGGGCAGGCAGCCCGCCAGCGGGTTGATCTTCTCCCGCTTGTAGAGCGCCATCAGCTCCTGCTGCTGCTTCTGCTTGTCGTCCGCGAAGCGGTCGCGGATGCGCGTCATCTCCGGCTGGACAAGCTTCATCTTCGACATCGAGACGTAAGACTTGTTGGCCAGCGGGAAGAACAGCAGCTTCAGAAGCACCGTCACGATCAGGATCGCGATGCCGAAGTTTCCGACCATCTTGTAGAACAGGTCGAGCGCGTAGAACATCGGCCGGGTGATGAAGTGGAACCAGCCCCAGTCGATCATCAGCTCGAAGTGGCGGACGCCCTGCTCCTTCTCGTAGCGGTCGAGCACCGCCACCTGCTTGGCGCCGGCGAACAGGCGGCCGGTGACTTCGGCCGAGGCGCCGGGCGCGACGGTGACGGGGTCGAGCAGATAGTCGGTCTGGTAGGCGCGACCGCCGTCGTCGGTGGAGGCGAAGCGGGCGTTGAACGGCTTGTCCTGCGGCGGAATCAGCGCCGAGGCCCAGTACTTGTCGGTGACGCCGAGCCAGCCGCCGGTGGGGCGGAAGGTGCGCGCGCCCTGTTCGGCGATCTTCTTGTAGGCGATCTCCTGCAGGCCGTCCTCGCCCATCACGCCGAGCAGGCCCTCGTGCAGGATGTAATAGCCGGAGACGTGCGGCTCGCCGTGGCGCGAGATCAGCGCGTACGGGTAGAGCGTGGCGGGCTGGCCGCCGGCGGCGTTGGCGACCTCGTCGCGCACCGTGAACAGGTAGTCCTGATCCACCGAGATGGTGCGGCGGAAGGTCAGGCCCTGGCCGTTGTCCCAGGTGAGCGTCACCGGGCTGGTGGAGGTCAGCGGGCCGGAGCCCTCCGCCTTCCACTCGGTCTGGGCGTTCGGCAGCGGCACGGTCCCGCCGGGCGCGTTCACGAAGCCGAACTCGGCGTAATAGGGCTGCGGGCTGCCGAGCGGCGCGAACAGCACGATCTCCGGGCTCTTCGGGTCCACCGTCTCGCGGTAGTCCTTGAGCGTCACGTCGTCCACGCGGCCGCCCACCAGCGCGATGGAGCCGTGCAGGCGCTCCGCGTCGATCGGGATGCGCGGGCTGTCCTTGAGGGCGCCCTCGCGGGTCTTGGCCGGGCCTGCGCCCTGAGCCGCGCCGGGCGCGGCGGGCGTCGCCGCCCCGCCGGGCTGGGGCGCGCCGGCGCCTGCGGCGCCGTCACGGTTTTCCGTGAGCTGCTGCTGCACGGCCTGCTGCTGGCGCTGCGCCTCCACCTGCGGGCGGGCGAAGAAGTACTGCCAGCCGAGGAGAACCAGCGCCGACAGGGCGATCGCGAGAATTGTGTTGCGGTTGTCCATCGTCGTCCGCGGGTCAGGCGGCCCCTCGGGGCCGCGGAAGCGGGGGAGAGGCGTCAAGCGCCGCGGCGCCGACTTTCGAGGGCCGGTCGAGCCGGCCATGGGCGCGCCGCACGGCGTCGCCCAGATCGCGCACGAGGCGCGCGAAATCCGCGTCGAGCACCGCCCGCCGCGCGATCAGAACATAGTCGCATCCGGGACGCGCGGCCGTGGGCAAGGTGAGCCGGATGGCTTCGCGCAGGCGCCGCTTCATCCGGTTCCGCTCCACGGCGCCGCCGATCCGTTTGGTCACGGTGATGCCGACCCGCGGCAGCGCGTCGGTCTCGCCGCGGTCGCGCAGCTGAAGGCCGATGAGCGGGCCGCCGATCTTCACCGCATCCTTCGCCGCGAGGAAATCCGCGCGGCGGCGCAGGGTTTCGAGACCGGCCGCGGCGCGGGGCATGCGCTGATCAGGCGCTGAGGCGCTTGCGGCCCTTGGCGCGGCGGGCGGCGATCACCTTGCGGCCGCCGACGGTCGCCATGCGCGAGCGGAAGCCGTGGCGGCGCTTGCGGACGAGTTTGCTGGGCTGGTACGTGCGCTTCACGGGTCTGTACTCCGGTCGCCGCGACCGCCTCGCCCCGCCCTCCGGCGTGAGCTGGCGCGGGCCCCGGCCATAAATGATAAAGCCCGCGTCTGACGCGGGCGCGGTCACGGGGCGGCTTATAAGGGCGGAGCCGCCGAAAAGTCAATCAGCCCGGCGGGGCCGGACGCGGTTTCCACGCCCTACGCCTGCGCCCGCGCGGTTTGACGAAGCAGGCCCGCGGCTTCATGATCGCGGCCTGCGTCGCGCCGGACTTTAAACGGGGCGACCTCTTCCGGAAAGAGACTTGAACAAGGGCGGCGCGACCGCGCGGACCCGAACGAGGGCCGCCAGTCCGACCACGACATGACGCACGACGCGATTTCACCTCCCGAAAGCGGGCGGCTCGGTCTCTCCGGCAAGCTGCTGGGCCTGACCGTGGCCTTCGTCATGCTGTCGGAAGTGCTGATCTACGTGCCGTCGATCGCGAATTTCCGCCTCAACTTCATCGACGACCAGATCAACCGCGCCCGCACCGCCGCGCTCGCGCTCGACGCCGCCCCCGAGGGCGCGGTGGAGGAGGCGCTGGCGCGCCGGCTGCTGCACAGCGTGGGCGCCAAGGCGCTGGCGCTGAAGACCGGCGAGGCGCGCCGCCTGCTCGCGGTGTCCGACATCCCGCACGAGGTGGACCTCACCATCGACCGGCGTGAGGACACGGGCGCCTCGGCGGTGGCGGACGCGCTCGACACGCTGCTGAACGGGCATGAGCGGCTGGCGCGCGTGGTGGCGGAGGCGCCGAACCAGGCCGACTTCATCGAGATCGTGGTGGACGAGACCGAGCTGCGCCGGGCGATGCTGGCCTTCTCCGGCACCGTTCTCATGCTGTCGGCGCTGATCTCGATTCTCACGGCGGCGCTGGTCTATGTGGCGCTGGACCGGATCATCGTGCGCCCGGTGCGCCGCCTCACCGCGACCATGGTGGCCTTCGCCGCCGCGCCCGAGGACGCGAGCCGCATCGTCACCGTGTCCGGCCGCGCCGACGAGATCGGCGTCGCGGAGTTCGAGCTCGCGCGGATGCAGACCGAGATCCACGACCAGCTGCAGCAGAAGTCTCGCCTCGCAGCCCTCGGGCTCGCGGTCAGCAAGATCAACCACGACCTGCGCAACCTGCTGGCCTCGGCCCAGCTCATGTCGGACCGGCTCGGAACGGTCGCCGATCCGACGGTGCAGAAGCTCGCGCCCAAGCTGATCGCGACCCTCGACCGGGCCATCGCCTTCTGCCAGTCCACGCTGTCCTACGGCCGCGCGCAGGAGCGGCCGCCGGCCCGGCGCCGCACGCCGCTCGCCGACGTGGTGGAGGACGTGCGCGCGGCGCTCGGCCTCGAGCAGAACGGCCCGATCGGCTTCACCGCCGCGGTGGAGCGCGGGCTGACCCTCGACGCCGATCCCGAGCAGATCTTCCGGGTGCTGCTGAACCTCGGCCGCAACGCGGTGCAGGCGTTCGAGAGCCGGGGCGCGCCCGACCCGAACCGCGACCACATCCGCATCTCCGGGCGGCGCGAGGGCTCGGTCGCGGTGATCGAGGTGTCGGACACCGGCCCTGGCCTGCCGCGCAAGGCGCGCGAGCACATGTTCGAGCCGTTCCAGGGCTCCACCCGCACCGGCGGCTCGGGCCTCGGCCTCGCCATCGCGGCGGAGCTGGTGCGGGCCCATGGCGGCTCGATCGCGCTGGTGGACGGCGCGATCGGCGCCACGTTCCGCATCACCGTGCCGGACCGGCCGATCGACCTGCAGGCGCACGCCCGCCGCCGCGCCAGCGCCTGACCG
>NZ_JBHTMX010000112.1:0-9525 GCF_042679725.1 Methylopila musalis | reverse complement strand
ACGGCTTCGCGGTGCTGCACACGGCGGCCTCGCGGGTCGGCGCGCTCGATCTCGGCCTCACGCCGGGCGCGGGCGCGAAGACCGCGGCGGAGATGGCGGCCCCGGGCGGCCTCGAGGTGGCGATCCTGCTCGGCGCCGACGAGATCGAGGTCGCTCCCGGCGCCTTCGTGGTCTATCTCGGCAGCCACGGCGACCGCGGCGCGCACCGCGCCGACGTGATCCTGCCCGGCGCGGCCTACACCGAGAAGTCCGGCCTCTACGTTAACACCGAAGGCCGGGTGCAGGTCGCGAACCGCGCCACCTTCCCGCCCGGCGAGGCGCGGGAGGACTGGGCCATCCTGCGCGCCCTGTCCGACCAGGTCGGCGCGCGCCTGCCGTACGACTCGCTGGCGCAGCTCCGCGCGGCGCTGGTCGCGGCCTATCCGCACTTCGCCCAGGTGGACGAGATCGCGGCGGGCGACGTTGCCGACGTGGCGCGGCTGGCGCAGGCCGGCGGCGCGCTGTCCGGCGACGTGTTCCTGAACGCCGTGTCCGACTTCCATCTGACGAACCCGATCGCCCGCGCCTCGGCCATCATGGCCGAGATGAGCGCGCTGCGGCAGGGCGCGCTGACGGAGGCTGCGGAGTGATGAATGTGCGAGCAAGCTCGTCCGTCATGCCCGCGAAGGCGGGCATCCACGACTGTCGTGGCGCGGCGGTCGACGTCCAAGTCGTGGATGCCCGGCGTGCGCCGGGCATGACGGCGCGTGTCGCAGCGGCTGAGTGAGGGCGGATAACGTGGAAACCCTTCTCCAGGTGCTGCTGATCCTGGCCCAGAGCCTCGCGCTTCTGGTCGCGCTGCTGGTGTTCATCGCCTACATCCTGCTGGCCGACCGCAAGGTCTGGGCGGCGGTGCAGCTGCGGCGCGGGCCGAACGTGGTCGGGCCGTTCGGCCTGTTCCAGTCCTTCGCCGACCTGCTCAAGTTCGTGCTGAAGGAGCCGGTGATCCCGTCGAGCGCCAACAAGGGCGTGTTCCTGCTGGCGCCGCTGGTCACCTGCTTCCTCGCGCTCGGCGCCTGGGCGGTGATCCCGCTCGCCGACGGCTGGGCGATCGCCGACCTGAACGTGGGCATCCTCTACGTGTTCGCGATCTCGTCGCTCGGCGTCTACGGCGTCATCATGGGCGGCTGGTCGTCGAACTCGAAGTACCCGTTCCTCGGCGCGCTGCGCTCGGCGGCGCAGATGGTGTCCTACGAGGTCTCGATCGGCTTCGTGATCATCTGCGTGCTGCTCTGCGTCGGCTCGCTGAACCTGTCCGACATCGTGCGGGCGCAGGACACTGCGGCCGGCGTGTTCGGCTGGTACTGGCTGCCGCTGTTCCCGATGTTCGTGGTGTTCTTCATCTCGGCGCTCGCGGAGACCAACCGGCCGCCGTTCGACCTGCCCGAGGCGGAGTCGGAGCTCGTCGCCGGCTTCATGACCGAGTACGGCTCCACGCCCTACCTGCTGTTCATGCTGGGCGAGTACGTGGCGATCATGACCATGTGCGCGCTGACGACGATCCTGTTCCTCGGCGGCTGGCTGTCCCCGATCCCGTTCGCGCCCTTCACCTGGATCCCGGGCGTGATCTGGTTCGTGGCCAAGATGTGCCTGGTGTTCTTCATGTTCGCCATGGTGAAGGCCTTCGTGCCCCGCTACCGCTACGACCAGCTCATGCGCCTCGGCTGGAAGGTGTTCCTGCCGATCTCACTCGCCATGGTGGTCATCGTCGCCGGCGTGCTGCAGTTCACGGGCTGGGCGCCGTGAGGCGCGGCCGGTGAGCCCAAGCGTCCTCGGCGCGCTCCTCGGCGCGCTCGCGGGCGCGGGTCTCGGGTGGTTCGGGGCGCGGGTGATCAACGCGGGCCTCGATGCGCAGATCGCACGGGCGTCTCCCGAGGACGCCGCCAAATTCGCGACGATCCGCCGGCTCGCCGGTCCGATCGTCATCGCCACCACCGTCGCGGAGATCGCGATCGTGGGTTACGTCGGCGTGGAACTGCTCGCGGGCTGAAGCGCCCGCACAAGGAGACGAGGGTTGGAGATGCGGCTCGACCAAGCGGCCCGCTCGCTGTTCCTGAAGGAGTTCGTGTCGGCGTTCTTTCTGTCGATGCGCTACTTCTTCCGGCCGAAGGCGACCATCAACTACCCCTTCGAGAAGGGCGCGATCAGCCCGCGCTTCCGGGGGGAGCACGCCCTGCGCCGCTACCCCAACGGCGAGGAGCGCTGCATCGCGTGCAAGCTGTGCGAGGCCATCTGCCCCGCGCAGGCCATCACCATCGAGGCCGGCCCGCGCCGCAACGACGGCACGCGGCGCACGACCCGCTACGACATCGACATGGTGAAGTGCATCTATTGCGGCTTCTGCCAGGAGGCCTGCCCGGTGGACGCCATCGTCGAGGGTCCGAACTTCGAATTCGCGACCGAGACCCGCGAGGAGCTCTATTACGACAAGGAGCGCCTGCTCTCGAACGGCGACCGCTGGGAGCGGGAGATCGCCCGCCGCATCGCGCTCGACGCGCCGTACCGGTGAGGGCCGTGATGACATTCCCGCCGTCATGCCCGCCTTCGCGGGCATCCACGACTGTCCACGCCGCGCCCTACGCTGAAGTCGTGGATACCCGCGCTTCGCGCGGGCATGACGCCCGCCGCGCCGGCGCCTACCTTCCGCGCAAGGACCTTCGCGCATGAGCTTCGCCGCCCTGTTCTTCTATCTGTTCGCGACGGTCACCGTGGCCTCCGCCTTCATGGTGATCGCGGCCAAGAACCCGGTTCACTCGGTGCTGTTCCTGATCCTCGCCTTCGTGAACGCGGCCGGCCTGTTCGTGCTGATGGGCGCCGAGTTCCTGGCGATGATCCTGGTGGTCGTCTACGTGGGCGCCGTCGCGGTGCTGTTCATGTTCGTGACCATG
The DNA here is from genome assembly GCF_042679725.1 of Methylopila musalis. Lineage (NCBI taxonomy): Bacteria > Pseudomonadati > Pseudomonadota > Alphaproteobacteria > Hyphomicrobiales > Methylopilaceae > Methylopila > Methylopila musalis. The sequence goes on along the minus strand of NZ_JBHTMX010000112.1, from coordinate 6,598 downwards.
ATGCTCGACGTGGACTTCGCCGAGCTGCGCGACGGCTTCCTGCAGTATCTGCCGGTGGGCGCGCTGGTCGGCCTGATCGTGCTGGTGGAGCTGGTGCTGGTGGTCGGCACGTGGAGCTTCAGCGGCGCCCAGAGCACCGTGACCGCCACCGCGCCGATCCCGGCCGACGTCACCAACGCCGAGGCGCTTGGCCGCGTGCTCTACACCGAGCATCTGCTGCTGTTCCAGGCGGCGGGCCTCGTTCTGCTCACCGCCATGATCGGCGCCATCGTGCTGACGCTGCGCGAGCGCCGCGCCGGCGTGAAGCGCCAGGACATCTCGGCCCAGGTCGCCCGCGGGCCCGCCACCGCCATCGAGGTGGTGAAGGCGCGTCCGGGCGAGGGCCTTTCGGAGGGGACGGTCTGACCATGGACGTCGGTCTCGGACATTACCTCACCGTCGCGGCAATCCTGTTCACGCTCGGGGTGCTCGGCATCTTCCTGAACCGGAAGAACGTCATCGTCATCCTGATGTCGGTTGAGCTGATCCTGCTCGGCGTGAACATCAACTTCGTGGCGTTCTCCACCCACATGGGCGACCTGAACGGCCAGGTGTTCGCGCTGTTCGTGCTCACCGTCGCCGCCGCCGAGGCCGCGATCGGCCTCGCCATCCTCGTGGTCTACTTCCGCAACCGCGGCACGATCGCGGTCGAGGACATCAACCGGATGAAGGGGTGAGGGCTCGAGCCCCTACGGACCGCCGATGTACCATCTGATCGTCTTCCTTCCGCTTCTGGGCGCCATCGCCGCCGGCGTCATCGCGCTCGCCGGCGCCCGCAAGCGCCATCCCGGCGCCGTGGGTCCCGTGGACGCGTTCCATCACGCCCACGACCACGGCGGCCACGACCATGGCCACGCCGCGCATCACGACGCCCATGGGCACGGCCATGACGCCCACGCCCATGACGCGCACGGCCATGACGACCACGGCCACGGCCCGGTCGAGCCGCCGGCGCAGGGCTCGCGCCTCGCGGAGCTGATCACCACCGGCCTGCTGATGGTCTCGGCGCTGCTGGCGTGGATCGCCTTCATCGATGTCGCGATCTCGGGCAACGCCGCCCATGTGCCGGTGCTGCGCTGGATCACGTCGGGCGAACTCGCCATCGACTGGGCGTTCCGGGTCGACACGCTCACCGCCGTGATGCTGGTGGTGGTGACCTCGGTGTCGGCGCTCGTGCACCTCTATTCCATCGGCTACATGCACGAGGATCCGAACCGGCCGCGGTTCTTCGGCTATCTGTCGCTGTTCACCTTCATGATGCTGATGCTGGTGACGGCGGACAATCTGGTCCAGCTGTTCTTCGGCTGGGAGGGCGTCGGCCTCGCGAGCTATCTGCTGATCGGCTTCTGGTACCAGAAGCCTTCGGCCAACGCCGCGGCCATCAAGGCCTTCGTGGTCAACCGCGTCGGCGACTTCGGCTTCCTGCTCGGCATCTTCGTCACCTTCGTGGTGTTCGGCAGCGTCCAGTTCGAGACCATCTTCGCCGCGGTTCCGGCCGCGGCCGACAAGACCATCCACGTCTTCGGCCACGACTGGCACGCGCTCACCGTGATCGGGCTGCTGCTGTTCATGGGCGCCATGGGCAAGTCCGCCCAGCTCGGCCTGCACACCTGGCTGCCGGACGCCATGGAGGGCCCGACCCCGGTCTCCGCCCTGATCCACGCGGCCACCATGGTCACCGCCGGCGTGGTGCTGGTGGCGCGCATGTCGCCGATCTACGAGTTCGCGCCGGACGCGCTCACCGTCATCACCTATGTGGGCGCGACCACGGCGATCTTCGCCGCCACCGTCGGCCTGGTGCAGACCGACATCAAGCGCGTCATCGCCTATTCCACCTGCTCGCAGCTCGGCTACATGTTCGTGGCGCTCGGCGTCGGGGCCTATGGCGTGGCGGTGTTCCACCTGTTCACGCACGCCTTCTTCAAGGCGCTGCTGTTCCTGGGCTCCGGCTCGGTGATCCACGCCATGCATCACGAGCAGGACATGCGGAACATGGGCGGCCTGCGCCGGCACATTCCGCTGACCTACTGGATGATGGTGATCGGCACGCTGGCGCTGACCGGCTTCCCGCTGACCGCCGGCTACTTCTCCAAGGACGCGGTGATCGAAGCGGCCTATGCGGCGCACACGAGCGCGGGCATGTACGCCTTCACGCTCACCGTGGTCGCGGCGCTGCTGACCTCGTTCTACTCGTGGCGCCTGATCTTCCTCACCTTCCACGGCCGCCCGCGCGCCTCGCTCGAGACCATGAGCCACGTGCACGAGAGCCCGCGGGTGATGACGGTGCCGCTGCTGGTTCTGGCGGTGGGCGCGCTGTTCGCCGGCGCGGTGTTCAAGTCGCGCTTCATCGGCGACAAGCACGACAGCTTCTGGAACGGCGCGCTGTTCGTGGGCGAGCACAACGAGATCCTGCACCACATGCACGAGGTGCCGGCCTGGGTGATCTGGTCGCCCTTCGTGATGATGGTTCTCGGCTTCGCCGCGGCGTGGTTCTTCTACATCCGCAGCCCCGAGACGCCCGTGCGCCTCGCCGAGCGGCACCGCATGCTCTACCAGTTCCTGCTCAACAAGTGGTACTTCGACGAGCTCTACGACCGGCTGTTCACCCGCCCGGCCAAGTGGCTCGGCCGCTTCCTCTGGAAGACGGGCGACGGCCGGATCATCGACGGCCTCGGGCCGGACGGCGTCTCCGCCCGGGTGATCGACGTCACCGACCGCGTGGTGAAGCTGCAGACCGGCTACGTCTACCACTACGCCTTCGCGATGCTGATCGGCGTCGCGGCCCTGTTCACCTGGTTCCTGATGCGGGGTCTGTGATGATCGTCGATCTCCAGGTGACGATGGAAACGCCTCGTCATGCCCGAGCCTGTCTCGGGCATCCACGACTGCCTGTCAGCCGCTTGGCGCTCGAAGTCGTGGATACCCGCGCTGCGCGCGGGCATGACGGACGCGAAGTCGCAGGAACGCTCCAATGACCGGCTGGCCCATCCTCTCGCTGCTGACCTTCCTTCCGCTGGTCGGCGTGTTCTTCCTGCTCGTGATCCGCGGGCAGGACGAGGCGAGCCTCGGCAACATGCGCCACGTGGCGCTGTGGACGACCGTGGTGAACTTCGGCGTTTCGCTCGTGCTGTGGGCGAAGTTCGACCTCGCGCAGCCAGGCTTCCAGTTCATCGAGCAGGCCGAATGGCTCGGCGGCTCGATCAACTACAAGCTCGGCGTGGACGGCATCTCGGCGCCCTTCGTGGTGCTGACCGCCTTCCTGATGCCGTTCTGCATCCTTGCGTCCTGGACCACCATCAAGACGCGGGTGCGCGAGTACCTGATCGCGTTCCTCGTGCTCGAGACGCTGATGATCGGCGTGTTCTGCGCGCTCGACATGGTGCTGTTCTACCTGTTCTTCGAAGCTGGCCTGATCCCGATGTTCCTCATCATCGGCATCTGGGGCGGCCCGCGCCGGGTCTACGCCAGCTTCAAGTTCTTCCTCTACACGCTGCTCGGCTCGCTGCTGATGCTGGTCGGCATCCTCGCCATGTACGGGACCGCGGGCACCACCGACATCGTGGCGCTGCTCGCCTACAAGTTCCCGGCGGACATGCAGTGGTGGCTGTGGCTCGGCTTCTTCGCCTCCTTCGCGGTGAAGATGCCCATGTGGCCGGTGCACACCTGGCTGCCCGACGCCCATGTGGAGGCGCCGACGGCGGGCTCCGTCATCCTCGCCGGCATTCTGCTGAAGATGGGCGGCTACGGCTTCCTGCGCTTCTCGCTGCCCATGTTCCCGCTGGCGTCGGAGTATTTCGCGCCCTTCGTGTTCACCCTCTCCGTCGTCGCGATCATCTACACCTCGCTGGTCGCGCTGATGCAGGAGGACATCAAGAAGCTCATCGCCTACTCCTCGGTGGCGCATATGGGCTTTGTGACCATGGGCATCTTCGCGCTGAACGAGCAGGGCGTGCAGGGCGCGGTGTTCCAGATGATCAGCCACGGCGTGGTCTCGGGCGCGCTGTTCCTGTGTGTGGGCGTCGTCTACGACCGGCTGCACACCCGCGAGATCAAGGCCTTCGGCGGGCTGGTGCATCGCATGCCGTGGTACGCTGCGGCGTTCCTCGTCTTCACCATGGCCAATGTGGGCCTGCCCGGCACCAGCGGCTTCGTGGGCGAGTTCCTGACGCTGATGGGCTCTTTCCGGGCCAACTCCTGGGTGGCGCTGTTCGCCACCACCGGCGTCATCCTGTCGGCCGGCTACGCGCTGTGGCTCTACCGCCGCGTGGTGCTCGGCCCGCTGGACAAGCCGGAGCTCGCCGGCGTTCCGGACCTGTCGCGCCGGGAGATCGCGCTGCTCGCGCCGCTGCTGGTCCTCACCGTGCTGTTCGGCGTGTGGCCGGCGCCGGTGATTGACTTCTCCGCCGCCTCCATCGACGGCCTGCTGCAGCAGACCACCGCCGCCATCGAGAGCGCCGGCAAGGCCGCCGCTCTGGCGGGGCAGTGAACCTCGGGACGACCTGACCATGGACGCCACCTTGCCTTCCCTCGCGCCGGCGCTTCCCGAGCTGATCCTCGCGGTCGGCGCGCTCGTCCTCGTGCTCGTGGGCGCGATCCGCGGCGAGCGCGCCACCCCGCTGGTCAACGGCCTCGCGCTCGTGGTGCTGGCCCTCGCCACCGTGGCGCTCACGCTCGCGCCGGAGGAGGCCACCTTCAACGGCGCCTTCGTGCTCGACGGCTTCGCCCGCTTCATGAAGCTGATCGCCTTCATCGGCGCCTTCGCCGCGCTGCTGCTGTCGTTCGACTACATGGAGCGCCTGCGCTTCGCCCGGTTCGAGTACGCCATCCTGGTGGTGCTCGCGACGCTCGGCATGGCGCTGATGATCTCGGCCCACGACCTGATCGCGCTCTATCTCGGCCTTGAGCTGCAGAGCCTCGCGCTCTACGTCATCGCCGCCATCAACCGCGACGACGAGCGCTCCACGGAAGCGGGCCTCAAGTATTTCGTGCTGGGCGCGCTGTCGTCCGGCATGCTGCTCTACGGCGCGTCGCTGATCTACGGCTCCACCGGCGCGGTGGGCTTCACCGAGATCGCCGCGGCGCTCAAGGGCGGCGAGGCCTCGCTCGGCCTGATCTTCGGCGTGGTGTTCCTGATCTCCGGCTTCGCCTTCAAGGTCTCGGCGGTGCCGTTCCACATGTGGACGCCGGACGTCTACGAGGGCGCGCCGACGCCGATAACCGCCTTCTTCGCCTCCGCCACCAAGGTGGCCGCCATGGCCATGTTCGTGCGGGCCGTCGCCGAGGCGCTGCCGGAGGTGACCTCCGAATGGCGGCAGGTGGTGGTGTTCGTGGCGCTGGCCTCCATGGCGCTCGGCTCCTTCGCCGCCATCGGGCAGAGCAACATCAAGCGCCTGATGGCCTACTCCTCCATCGGCCACATGGGCTACGCGCTGGTCGGCCTCGCCGCCGGCACGCCCGAGGGCGTGCGTGGCGTCGCGATCTATCTGGCGATCTATCTCGCCATGACGCTCGGCGCCTTCGCCTGCATCCTCTCCATGCGGGTGGGCGAGCGCTATGTGGAGAACGTGTCGGATCTGGCGGGCCTGTCGCGCACCAAGCCGGCCATGGCCTTCGTGCTGGCGATGATCCTGTTCTCGCTCGCCGGCATTCCGCCGCTGGCGGGCTTCTTCGCCAAGTTCTACGTGTTCTACGCCGCGGTGAACGCGGGGCTCTATCCGCTCGCGGTGGCCGGCTTCGTGCTGTCGGTGGTCGGCGCGTTCTACTATCTGCGCCTCGTCAAGATCATCTATTTCGACGAGCCGACGGTGGAGTTCGCGCCGATGACGCTTGCGGCCAAGGCGGTGCTGACGGTCGCGGGCGGCTTCACGCTGCTCTACTTCGTCTACCCCGGCCCGCTCACCGCCGCCGCCGGCGCCGCCGCCCAGTCGCTGTTCTGAGAGTGAGGGAGGCAGGGCCGCTTCGCTGGTTCGCGTCGCGGCTGCGCCCGCTGTGAGCTTCGCACTGACGACGCTTTCAGACGTCGCCGCCGCGCGCGTCTGGAGCCACGTTCCCTGGGCGCAAGGGCTGCTCGCCGTTCAGGTGGGGTTGTGTCTGATCGCTCTTGCGGCGCGCCGCCGTGCGTTTCGCGTCGCGTTGGTCGGCGCGCTCGCCGCGGCGTTCTTGCCGCTGCTCGCATTCAATGTGCTCACAGGGTTCGACGGTGTAAGTCGATCGCTCAACCTGTTTTGGCTGTTCGTTTTCGGGGCCGCCGCTGTCGCGATGGTCGGCGCTGTCGTCGCGCTTCTTGGGCTTCGCTCTGGAGCCGTGCGAAGCGCCGTTCTGCTTCTCGCCTGCGGCCTGTTCGTCGCAAGCGCTTTGAATGTGCCGGGATGGGTGGCGGCCGCGAATTGATGACCTTCGCTCTCGGCCCTGACGCCATCGCCGCCGGCCATGCCCTTCAGGCCTATGACACTGTCGGCTCCACCAACGCCGAGGCGCTCGGGCTCGCGCGCGAGGGGCGGGGGCCGGTCTGGGTGGTGGCGCGGGCGCAGACGGCGGGGCGGGGGCGCCGGGGTCGGGC
>NZ_JBHTMX010000111.1:0-9552 GCF_042679725.1 Methylopila musalis | reverse complement strand
GGTCGACGCCGTCCGGCGCGACGAGGCGCGCGTCGGTCACCGGCGGCTTGCCGTAGCGGGTGAAGCGGTAAGCGCCGAGCGCGGAGGCGAGCGCGGCGAGGCGGGCGTCGCGCAGCTCGCCGTCGAAGCGGTAGGTCCCGGCGGGCAGCGCGCCCACGAGGCGGCCGGCGAGAAACGGATTGATCTGGCGCGCCTCGCCGGATTCGACGCCGAACACCACGCCCGCGAGGCCGCCCGCGCCGTCCGGCGTCAGCAGCGTCTTGCCCGGCCCGTTCTCGAAGCCCGTGGCCTCGGCCCAGCGCGTCGCCGCCTGCGGCAGCGGGGCGCCGCCGGGCGTGAACCACACCGGCGTGGCGTCTGGGGCGGCGTCGGCGAAGACGGACATGCGCGGCTTCCTCGAAAGCGTCAGGCGGAACGGGCGTCCCGTCATCGCATATTCGGAGCCCGGCGCCACGTCCGGAAGGGTTGCCCTTCGGCCCGGCGCGCGCCACACCATGCCCCAACGACACGCCACCGCAAGGACCGGACGCCCCATGACCCAGCTTCCCGCCGACATGGCCTTCATCCGCGCCGAGGGCGCAGGCGAGCCGGACGTGCTGACGCTCGCGCGCGGACCGCTGCCGGAGCCGAAGGAGGGCGAGGTGCTGGTGGAGGTGGCCGCCGCCGGCGTGAACCGCCCCGACGTGATGCAGCGCAAGGGCATGTATCCGGCCCCTCCCGGCGCGCCGGAGACGCTCGGCCTCGAGATCGCCGGCCGCGTGGTCGCGCTCGGCGCCGGCGTCGAGAACCTCAAGGTCGGCGACGCGGTCTGCGCGCTGATCGCGGGCGGCGGCTACGCCGAATACGCCGTGGCCCACGCCTCGAACTGTTTGTCCGTCCCGAAGGGCCTCACCATGGTGGAGGCCGCGAGCCTGCCCGAGACCTTCATGACCGTGTGGTCCAACGTGTTCGACCGCGCCGGGCTGAAGAGCGGCCAGAGCTTCCTCGTGCACGGCGGCACCAGCGGCATCGGCGTCACCGCCATCCAGCTCGCCGCCGCCCGCGGCGCCACGGTCTACGCCACCGCCGGCGGGCCGGAAAAGGCGGCCTTCTGCGAGACGCTCGGCGCCAAGCGCGGCATCGACTACCGCGCGGAGGACTTTCAGGCCGTGCTGAAGGAGGAGACCGGCGGCAAGGGCGTCAACGTCATTCTCGACATGGTCGGCGGCGAGTACACCGCCAAGAACCTCAAGTCGCTGGCGGCGGACGGCTTCCTGGTCCAGATCGCCTTCATGCAGGGGCCGAAGGTCAGCATCGACCTCACGCCGATCATGCTGAAGCGGCTTAACCTCACCGGCTCCACCCTGCGCGCCCGGCCGGTGGCCCAGAAGGCCGCGATCGCCGAGGCGCTGACCCGCGAGGTCTGGCCGCTGATCGAGGCGGGCAAGATCAAGCCCGTGGTGCACGCCACCTTCCCCCTCGCCCGCGCCGCCGACGCGCACCGGCTGATGGAGGAGAGCACCCACATGGGCAAAATCATCCTCACCACCGACACGGCCGCCTGAGGAGCGCGGCGGGGCCGCCCTCCTCTTCCTTGTCCCGGCCTTGAGCCGGGACCCAGAAACGTCGGCGGTTCAGACATAGCCGCGACGACCGGACCGCTTCACCGCCAGATGGCGGCGTGTCTGGGTCCCGGCTCAAGGCCAGGACAAGAGGAGCGCGCCGTTCAGCCGGGCGAGCGTTGAAAACCCCGCAGCGACAGCAGATCGCTCGGACCGCCCTCCTCTTCCTTGTCCCGGCCTTGAGCCGGGACCCAGAGACGCCATCGGTCGCAGAATAATGCTCTCCGGTCGTCGCGCCCTGTTCTGAAAGTCCAGAGGTTCTGGGTCCCGGCTCAAGGCCGGGACAAGGGGAGCGCGCCGTTCGGCCGTGCGAGCGTCGAAAGGCCGTGCGCCTCGCCGCTTGCCGACGGGCGCGGCGTATCTAGCTTATGGGGCGGAGATGATCATCGCCGGCCGCCCCCTCGTCGTCACTGTCCGCGCAGGCCTCGCCGGCCTGTGGCTGGCGTTCGCGCCCGCCGCGCTGGCGCAGGAGCTGAGCTTCCCCGCCTTCACCGGTCTTGTGGTCGATCAGGCGGACGTGCTGCCGCCGCAGGCCGAACAGGCGCTGACCGACAAGCTCGACGCCTTCCAAAAGTCCACCGGCCACCAGTTCGCCGTCGCCACCGTGCCGTCGCTGCAGGGAACCTCGGTGGAGGATTTCGGCAACCGGCTGTTTCGGGCGTGGAAGCTCGGCGACGCCCAGCGCAACGACGGCGCGCTGCTGCTGGTCGCCCCCACCGAACGCAAGGTGCGGATCGAGGTGGGCTACGGGCTGGAGGGCGACCTCACCGACGCGGTCTCCCGCCTCATCATCGAGAACGCCATCCTGCCCCGCTTCCGCGCCGGCGACATCCCCGGCGGCGTGACCCGGGGCGCGGACGACGTGATCGCGGTGTTCTCCGGCCACGCGGAGGACTTCAAGGCCCGCGCGGCCGAGGCGCGGCATGAGGAGCCGCCGCTGCTCGTCACGCTGTTCATGCTTGGCTTCATGCTGTTCTTCGTCGTCGTGTTCCTGCGCTCGTTCCGATCCTCGAACTCGCCCCCCTATGGCCGGGGGCGCCGGCGCAGCCCCTGGATCATCGGCGGGCCCGGCATGGGCGGCGGCTTCGGCGGCGGCGGATGGTCTGGCGGGGGCGGCGGCGGAGGTTTTGGGGGCGGAGGCGGGGGCTCGTCCGGCGGCGGCGGAGCGTCGGGCGGATGGTGAGCGAAACCACCGCCCTCACCCCGAACGACCGCGCCCGGGTCGCGGCCGCCGTGCGCGCGGCCGAGGCCCGCACCGCGGCCGAGATCGTTGTGGTGATCGAGACCGAGACCTGCGAGGAGACCGACGCCACGCTGGCGCTGGTCGCCGCCGGGCTGATCGCCATCGGCGCGGCGGCGCCGCTGGCGCATTCCGGTCTCTCGACGCTCGCGATCGCGGGGATTCAGGCCGGACTGTTCCTCATCCTCGCCGGGCTCGCGGCCTCGTCGCGGGTGCGGCGCGCGCTGCGGCTGGACCGGCTGGCGGCGCCCGCCGCCGCCCACCGCGCGGCGCTCAACGCCTTCGACGAGCTCGGCGTCGCCGGCACCAAGGCCCGCGTCGGCGTGCTGATCCATGTGGCGGTGGCCGACCGGCGCGCGGAGGTGATCGCGGACGTTGGCGTGCACGAGGCGGTCGATCCCGCGACCTGGCGGGAGGAGGTGGAGCTGATCGTCGGCGCCGCCCGCGAGGGCCGGCTGATCGAGGGCGTGATCGCTGCCGTGGACCGCTGCGGCGAGGCGCTGGCCGCCGCCCTGCCGCCCGAACCCGGCCGCCGCGACGAACTGCCGGATGAGCTGGTGATCCGCTAAAGCTTTGAAACGTCAGCGCGCCCGCGCGACGCGCGGGCCTGGCGCTCGCATGGAGCGGACGTCGGGGGTTTCCGGACGCCGGCGACGGACGCTCAGCGCTCGGGCCGGTCCGAAGGCGGGTCGAGCAGGCCGTCCGGAATCTCGGCCACGACGCGGCCGCCGGCGAGATCGACCGTCGGCACCACGGCTTTGGTGAAGGGCAGATAGACGGTGCGCCGTTCGCCGGCGAGCCGCACCTCCAGCAGGTCGTCGGCGCCGAAATTGGTCACGGTCACCACCTCGCCGACGCGGGCGCCGTCCGCGGTCTCGACCCGCAGACCGATCAGGTCGGTCCAGTAGAACTCGTCCTCGTCCTCGGCGGGCAGCGCCTCGCGGGGGACGAACAGGCCGACGCCGTTCAGCGCCTCGGCCTTGTCGCGGCTGTCCACGCCCTTGAAGCGCACCACCAGCATGTCGTCCTTGAGGGGACGCAGGCCGGCCACCGCGAAGGCGCGCACGCCGTCCTCGGCGGTGATGGGGGCGTAGGCCGCCAGATCGATCGGGTTGGCGGTGAACGACTTCACGCGCACCTCCCCCCGGACGCCGTGGGCGGCGCCGATGACGCCGATCTGAACCCGTCGGGAAGAGGTCATGGGCGGTGTCGTCTCGTTCAAAGGCCGAAGGCGGAACGCAAAGCCCCGGAGCGGACGGACGCCGCGCCGGGACCACGCACATCGGGGAGCGCCGCAGCGCCCGCAAGCAACCGTCATGCCCGCGCGAAGCGCGGGCATCCACGACGTTTCACCGAGCGAAAGCTCGAGCGAGCGAGTCGCGGACGCCCGAGACACGCTCGGGCGTGACGGCCCCGCGCGACGTTCCGGACAGCGTCCGAAATCCGGGCCGCGGTCATGCGGCCCGGAGGCGGATCACTCCGCGGCTTCGGCCTTGGCGGCGGCTTCGGCGGCGCGCTCCTGCGCCTTCTTGCCGGGCTCGGCCTTGGTCGGGTTGTTGCGGGCCGGGCGCTTCAGCAGGCCGGCCTGGTCCAGGAAGCGGTGCACGCGGTCGGTCGGGGTCGCGCCCTTGGCCAGCCACTCCTTGGCCTTCTCCACGTCGAGGACGACGCGCTCGGCGTCCTTCGGCAGCACCGGGTTGTAGGTGCCGATGCGCTCGATGAAGCGGCCGTCGCGGGGATAGCGCGAGTCGGCGACGACGATGCGGTAGAACGGACGCTTCTTGGCGCCGCCGCGGGCGAGACGGATCTTCAGGGACATTTTCTTTCCTTCCAGTCAGGTCGTGGCCCCGGCCTCAGGCCGGGAGCGGTTCAGGGTCGTTCGGTCCATCCGGCGGAGGCTTCGGGCGTCGCGCTCGCGCGTCCACCGCAATCTCCACCTGAATGTCAAAAGCTCACTTCTTCTTGCCGAGGCCCCGGAAGCCGCCGAGGCCCGGCAGCTTCGGCCCGCCGAGGCCGGGAAGCCCCGGCATTCCGCCCGGAAGCCCGCCGCCGCCGGGGAAGCCGGGCGGCAGGCCGTCCGGCAGCTTGCCCTTCTTCAGCTCCTCCAGAGCCTCCGGCGGGATCTGCGGGGCGCCGCCGCCGAAGCCCAGCGCCGCGCCGAGACCGGCGAGCGGGCCACGGCCGGACTTCGCGCCCTTGCCCATCAGCTTCATCATGTCCGCCATCTGGCGGTGCATCTTCAGCAGCTTGTTGACGTCCTCGACCTTCACGCCCGAGCCCGCCGCCACCCGCTTCTTGCGCGAGGCCTTGAGAACGTCGGGGTTGCGGCGCTCCTCGCGGGTCATGCTGTCGATGATCGCGGCCTGCCGCCGGAACATGCCCTCGTCCAGATTGGCGCCCGCCATCTGCTTCTTGAGGTTGGCGACGCCCGGCATCAGGCCCATCAGGCCCGACATGCCGCCCATGCGCTGCATCTGCTGAAGCTGGTCGCGCAGGTCGTTCAGATCGAACTGGCCCTTGCGCATGCGCTCGGCGGTCTTGGCCGCCTTCTCGGCGTCGATGGTGGCCGCGGCCTTCTCGACCAGCGAGACCACGTCGCCCATGCCGAGGATGCGGTTGGCGATGCGGGAGGGATCGAACTCCTCGACCGCGTCGAACTTCTCGCCCACGCCCACCAGCTTGATCGGCTTGCCGGTGACGGCGCGCATGGAGAGCGCCGCGCCGCCGCGGCCGTCGCCGTCCATGCGGGTGAGCACGATGCCGGTGACGCCCACCGCCTGGTCGAAGGCGCGGGCGGTCGTCACCGCGTCCTGGCCGGTGAGGGCGTCGGCCACCAGCAGCACCTCGTGCGGGTTGGTGGCCTGCTTGACCTCGACCACCTCCGCCATCAGCGCGTCGTCGAGGGTGGTGCGGCCCGCGGTGTCGAGCAGCACCACGTCGTAGCCGCCGAGCCGGCCCGCCTCCATCGCCCGGCGGGCGATCTGCAGCGCGGTCTGCCCCGGCACGATCGGCAGCGTGGCGACCTCGGTCTGGCGGCCCAGCGTCGCGAGCTGCTCCATCGCCGCCGGGCGGCGGGTGTCGAGCGAGGCCATCAGCACCTTGCGCTTGTCGCGCTGGCTGAGGCGGCGGGCGATCTTGGCGGTGGAGGTGGTCTTGCCGGAGCCCTGCAGGCCGACCATCAGGATCGGCACCGGGGCCGCGGCCGCGAGGCTGATCGGCTGCGCGTCCGGCCCGAGCATGGCGGCGAGCTCGTCATGGACGATCTTGACCACCATCTGGCCGGGGGTGACCGACTTCACCACCTCGACGCCGACGGCGCGCTCCTTCACCCGGTCGATGAAGGACCGCACCACCTCGAGCGCGACGTCCGCCTCCAGCAGCGCCCGGCGCACCTCGCGCATGGCCTCGGCCACGTCCGCCTCGGTCAGCGCGCCGCGGCGGGTCAGCCGGTCCAGAATGCCGCCGAGGCGGTCGGTCAGGGTCTCGAACATGAAGGCCAGCGCCTCGTGGTTGGTCTGAAAAGGAGCCCGGAACGCGCAACGCAAAACGCGCCCGCGGACGTGATCGTCGGCGGACGTTGACCCCCCGAACTCATGGGACGGGCGGCTTGGCTGGCGTCTGGTCTTTCAAGACGTGGGGGCTGATTACAGGCCCAAGGGGTAGCCGTCAACCGCGCCGCGACGGAGCGTCGCGCCTCTGTCACATCGCTCGCCGCGGGGGAAAACCCACGCTAGTGTGCCCGCCGTAGAGCACACATGGCTCGCCCGCTGGTCGCGCATCCCGCGTCGATCACGGCGACCTTGATGAACGTCCATTATCCGAGGCGTCGCGGAAGTCAGGCTCTCGTCCGCAGCGCAAGGCATAAGCCCGTCGGAGAGACGCTATGACCCTCATCGCACCGCGCGACGGCGCCGTTTTCAAGGCGTTCGCTTGCTGGCCCTCCCGTATCGGCGCGATCGCGCTGATCGCCCTCGGCGTAAGCCTGGGGGCCGACGCCTACGCCGGGGGCCCCGCGCCCGCCGCCGTGGCGGAACAGACGCCGACCGGCGTGGGCTGAGACCCTCCCCCACCGCGTCCCGGACGCTCCGTCGCGGCGAAACCCTGGCGTTTCGCCCTTTGGCGCGCGATATGAAGGCGTGACGACGGCCCGCGTGCGGCCGCCGAACAGCCGGTGTCGCGCATGAGCTCCCTGATCGGTCGCCCCTTCCTGAAGATGAACGGCCTCGGCAACGAGATCCTCGTGCTCGACCTGCGCGAGGGCGGCGTCGTGACGCCCGCCGAGGCGCGTGCGCTGGCCGCCCGGGACGCCACCCGCTTCGACCAGCTCATGGCGCTGCATCCGGGGCGGGGCGACGTGGACGCCTTCATGCGCATCTACAACGCCGACGGGTCGGAGGCCGCCGCCTGCGGCAACGGCACGCGCTGCGTCGCCTGGGCCCTGATGCGCGAAAGCGGGCGCGACGGCGCGCTGCTCGAGACCTCCGCCGGCCCGCTCGTGTGCTCCGCCGGCGCGGAGCCCGACCAGGTGACCGTGGACATGGGCGCGCCGAAGTTCGACTGGGCCGACATTCCGCTGTCCGAGCCCTTCGCGGACACCCGCGCCATCGAGCTGCAGGTCGGCCCGATCGACGCGCCGCTGATCCATTCGCCCTCGGTCGCCAACGTGGGCAACCCGCACGCGATCTTCTGGGTGTCCGACCTCGACGTGGTGGACCTCGGCCGCGTGGGGCCGCTCCTTGAGAATCACCCGCTGTTCCCGGAGCGGGCCAACATCTCGCTCGCCCGGATCGATTCGCGCGCAGCGCTCACCCTGAAGGTGTGGGAGCGCGGGGCGGGGCTGACGCTCGCCTGCGGCACCTCCGCCTGCGCCTCCGCCGTCTCCGCCGCCCGCACCCGCCGCACCGGCCGCGACGTGACGGTGACGCTGCCCGGCGGATCGCTCAGGATTCAGTGGCGCGAGGGCGACGACCACATCCTCATGACCGGCCCCGCCACCTTCGAGCACGACGGCCGCATCGACGCCGCCCTGCTGGCGGAGGCGTGAGGCGCGGGGCGGCTCGAAAAAGTCCGCCCCGCCCGGCTTGCGCCGCCGCCCCCCATGTGGCAGGTTCCGCGCGCTTCGCCACGCCCCCTCGGGACGGAGGCCGACGCCGCAGTAGCTCAGTGGTAGAGCACACCATTGGTAATGGTGAGGTCGGGAGTTCAATCCTCCCCTGCGGCACCAGATTTTCCCTAAAAAATGAACATGTGTTGAGCCCCTTGGGGCTCCAGCGCGCCCGGTGATATACACGGGTGTCACACATGGTTCTCCCGATGTCTGGATCGGTTGAGCGTCCCTCGGAACAGGCGCATGCTGTTTTTTGAGGCGTATTACGGCTTGACCGACAGCTGGGCTCCGCGGACATGACTGTGGCGTTGTCCCCTCGCGATTACATACTTGCGCGAGCAGACAGCATCAGACACATCACAGCCCGCGCAGCTAAAATCACGAAGCGCGCACCGATCTCTGCATCTTAATATTCATTGATAATGATAATTTTTAATTTACTTATATTACTTAATTCGCATCAATAAAGCCCCGAGCGTCACGAATGTTCATAAATATTCTTCATGACGGAGTTACAGTCGGCGCTGTCACAATCGAACATCTTGACCCTCCGATGGGTATCGCCTTTGGCGCATTCACTCCATCGGATCATTACAACCGAAATCTGCATGCGAATGTTCTAAATGGGCAATACGTCGATGATAGAGGCCTAAATTTATCGCTGCGTTCTGATGTGCATGGCGTCCTGAGCGCTGTTTCTGTTGCGATCAGCGAGGGTCCCAACGCCGACGACGAAAAGGAGGCGACCTTATTTTTCCGCGAGCGACACCTTTTTGATTCGTTATTCTCCAAGCATCCTGAACACCGCACCTATTACAACGAATAAAATAATCGAATACATAACTATATAATATACAGAAATAATACAACCGCTCTTCGAACCATCTCTTACGTACGGTTATGCCCACACCTTCACGCTCGGAGGCGCCTTTCGCTTTCGTCCTCGAAGCCCGTTCAACTTGCCACGCCTGCGCCCCCGCCCATCAGCGCCCCGCGTCTCCGCTTTGGGCGACGTCGTCGATCGCCTGCGCCTCGACCACGTAGCGCAGCGGGCCGGGGGTGAGGGCGTCGAAGGGCCAGCAGGTGACGAGCGCGAGGCGGCGGCCTTGCGCCTGGGGGTCGATGCCGGAGGCGTTCCAGGGCGCGACGCGCAGGCGCTCCACGCGGAAGCGGGCGGTCACGCCGTCTCGCCGCGTGACGCGGATCTCGTCGCCGACGCGCACATGGCGCAGGAACGCGAAATGGGTGTCGCGATGGGCGGCGTAGACCGCCGTGCCCGGCTCCCCCGCCTCGGGCGCGCCGGCGAGACGCCCCGGTCCGAAGGCCAGCGCCTCGCCGCTCGTGCCGGCGAGCGCGATCTCGCTGGCGCCGAGCCTCGGAACCTCAAGCCGCGCCACCGGCCAGGTGTCGGCCCAGCGCCACGCCTTCACCGGCGCGCCGGTGGCGAGGCTTTCCGAGAAGGCGCGCTCCAGCAGCACCTGCGCCAGCGCGGCCTTGGCGTCCATGTAGAGGCTCTGGCCGATGAGCCCGAGCCCTGCGAGCCCGAGCGCGGCGGCGAGCGCCGCGCGGAGCGTGGGGCGGGGGAGGCGTCCCCGCGCCCGGAG
>NZ_JBHTMX010000110.1:0-9634 GCF_042679725.1 Methylopila musalis | reverse complement strand
GAGCGCCAGCGCGAAGGGCGGCCGCTGCGCGCCCGTCGTCTCGGGCGCGGCGGCGTCCTCGGCGTCGGCGACGGTGGGCGGACGGCGGAAGTGGAGGTTCGGAAACACGCAGGACCTCGCGGCGGCGCGGCGGGCGGCCGGCGAAATGCGCCGCCCCGCCCGCGCTTTAAGCGCGTTGTGCGACAGCTTAGCGTCGGAGGCCTCAGCCCCCGTACGTCTTGGCCGGATCGAACAGCCGCGCGTCGTCCACGAACGCAAGTTTCGCGCCGCGCCCCTCCCCGCCGGTCGGAAGCGCCCGGTAGAAGCAGGACTTGCGGCCGGTGTGGCAGGCGGCGCCGGTTCCCGCGACCCGGACCGACAGCCAGATCGCGTCCTGATCGCAATCGACCCGCAGCTCGGCGACGCTCATCTCATGGCCCGAAGTCTCGCCCTTGCGCCACAGCGCCTTGCGCGAGCGTGACCAGAAATGCGCCACCCCGGTCTCGATCGTGGCGGTCAGCGCGTCCGCGTTCATGTAGGCGAACATCAGCACGCCGCCGGCCTCCGCGTCGGTCACGATGGCGGCGATCAGGCCGTGCTCGTCGAACTTCGGCGCGAAGGCGACGCCCTCCTCGATCTCCGCATGGGAGCCACGGGCGGCGAACGGCGACGAGGCGTCGGACATGGCGGCGAAACCTCCGTGCGACAGACAAACGGCGCGCCGATCGGGCGCGCCGTTCCGAAACAGAAAAGAAGCAGCGAAAAGATCAAAACCCGTTTCGCACCTGAACTCCTCGTCATGCCCGAGCGTGTCTCGGGCATCCACGACTTGGACACGCGGGCGTTCGTGTCCCGGAACGTCGTGGATACCCGGCTTCGCCGGGCATGACGTGAGCGTGAATCAGACGTTCGGAGACATCCCGAACCAGATCAGCGCGGGGCGGGAACGCCGCCGCGCGCGAGCGTGATGAAGCGCACCTGCTCGGCCGGATCGTCGCGGAACACGCCGGTGAACTGGGTGGTGACCGTGGAGACGCCCTGCTTGTGGATGCCGCGCATGGACATGCACATGTGCTCGCCCTCGATCATCACCGCGACGCCGCGCGGCTTCAGATTGTCGTCGATGGCCTCGACGATCTGGGCGGTGAGCGCCTCCTGCGTCTGCAGGCGCTTGGCGAACACGTCCAGCACGCGGGCGATTTTGGACAGGCCCACCACGCCGTTCGACGGGTAATAGGCCACATGGGCCTTGCCGTAGAACGGCACCATGTGGTGCTCGCAGTGGGAGAAATACGGGATGTCGCGGAGCACGACCATGTCGTCGTAGCCCTGCACCTCCTCAAACACCCGCTCCAGCGCCTCGGACGCGCTCATGCCGTAGCCCGAGAACAGCTCCTCATAGGCTTTGACGACCCGTTTCGGCGTGTCCAACAGCCCTTCGCGGGCGGGATCGTCGCCGGCCCAAGCGATCAGCGTGCGCACGGCGGCCTCGGCCTCCTCGCGCGACGGCTTGCGCTGCGGCGCCGGCTGGGGCTTCGGAGCGGGGATCGGAACGCGGGCAAACGGGTGCTGAACGACAGCGTCCATGAGCTTCCTCTCGGCGGGGCGTGACGCCCACCACACACTTAAGCGGCCTGCGCCCGCCCGGTCCATGGCTCCATATGGAGATGGACCCCATGGCGACGACTGCGGCCGCAAACTATATAGTTCCTGAAATCGCGGGAACAATCGAGCCTTCGAACGCAGGCCCTTAGCACGAAAAACGCAGCCATGCTCGACGATATCTACAACCGTCGCATTCTCGAACTGGCGGCCGACATTCCACGGCTCGGCCGGCTCGCGGCCCCCGACGCCACCGCCACCGCCCATTCGAAGCTGTGCGGCTCCACCGTGACCATCGATCTCGCCTATGACGGCGAGAAGGTCACCGACTTCGCCCACGAGGTGCGCGCCTGCGCGCTGGGCCAGGCCTCGTCCTCGGTGATGGCGCGGCATGTGGTGGGCCGCACCGCAGATGAACTCCGGCAGGTGCGCGAGACGATGCGCCGCATGCTGAAGGAGAACGGCCCGGCGCCGGACGGCGCGTGGGACGACCTGAAGGTGCTGGAGCCGGTGCGCGACTACAAGGCCCGCCACGCCTCCACCCTGCTCACCTTCGACGCGGTGGTGGACGCCCTCGACCAGATCGAAAAGCGACGCGCGGCGTGATCTGGCGGCGGACGGACCATGTTCCGCCGTCGCCCCTCATCTTGTCCCGGCCTTGAGCCGGGACCCAGACACGCCGAGGTTTGAGAACGCGCGATGACGCCGGGAGCGCTTACACCGGAACCACCAGAGGTTCTGGGTCCCGGCTCAAGGCCGGGACAAGGGGCGGGCGGCGCTTCGTCCGACGAACCGTCTGCGCCACGCTCGCCGGCGCCTGCCCTCTCCTTCCGCGCGCCGCTCGCCTCGGCGCTGCGGCTGCCGATCCTCGGCTATCGCTACTCGCTGTCGCTACTGATCGGGCGGCATTGCCGCTATTTGCCCAGCTGTTCGGAATACGCCGACGAGGCGATCGCGCGGCATGGGGCGTGGGCCGGCGGGTGGATGGCGGCGGGGCGCGTTTGCCGCTGCCACCCTTGGGGACCGGACGGGTACGACCCGGTCCCAAACGCTCCCCCTCCCGGCGCGTCGTGGTCCCGGCCGTGGCGCTATGCGCGGCGGCCGGCCCTGTGCGAGGCTGCCGACGACGGGCGAACGCCCCAGACCTGAAAGCAGGCCGCCATGAACCGGACCCTCGTCCAGACCAGCAAGTTCGTCAGCCTCGCGCTGCGCCATGACCCGTCCGCGGCCGGGCTGACGCTCGACGCCCAGGGCTGGGCCGATCTCGACGCGCTGATCGCCGGCGCGCAGGCCGCGGGCGTCGCCCTCGACCGCGAGGCGCTGGCGGTCATCATGGCCGAATCCGACAAGGCCCGCTTCGAGCTGTCGCCGGACGCCTCCCGCATCCGCGCGGTCCACGGCCACAGCGTCGACGTGGAGGCCCACGGCCCCGCCGAGACGCCGCCGGAGACGCTGTGGCACGGGACCGCGACCCGCGTGCTCGACGCGATCCTGCGGGACGGGCTGAAGCCCGGCGCGCGCCGCTTCGTCCATCTCTCGTCGGACGCAGCCATGGCCCGCGCGGTCGGGACGCGCCACGGCCAGCCGGTGGTGCTGTCGGTGGCCGCCGGCGCGGCGCACCGGGCGGGGCGCGCGTTCCACCGCTCGTCCAGCGGCGTCTGGCTCACCTCCGCGGTCGAGCCGGCCTATCTCGCCGTCGCGGACTAAAGCGGCGCGAGGATATTTGCGTCGCAGCCTTCGCTGGTCTAGGTCGTCCGTCGCGCCGAACGCGGCGCCTCGCCGGCCGGACCTTCGCGGTCCGGCCCACATGACACTGTCGCTTACCTGCATTCGTAGGCAGAGACTGAGCGGAGACCCCTGATGCCCCTCGTCACCTTCCCCGACGGCGCCCAGAAATCCTACGACGCCGGCGTGACCGGCGCCGACATCGCCGGCCAGATCTCCAAATCGCTGCTGAAGCGCACCGTCGCCATGGCGCTCGACGGCGTGGTGGTCGATCTCGCCGACCCGATCGAGCGCGACGTCCGCATCGAATTCCTCGACCGCAACGATCCCCGCTCGCTCGAGCTCATCCGCCACGACTGCGCCCATGTGCTCGCCGAGGCGGTTCAGACGCTGTGGCCGGAGACGCAGGTCACCATCGGCCCGGTGATCGAAAACGGCTTCTATTATGACTTCGCCCGCGCCGAGCCCTTCTCCACCGACGACCTCGCCGCGATCGAGGCCGAGATGCGCCGCATCATCGCGCGCGACCGGCCGTTCACGAAGCAGGTCTGGAGCCGCGATCAGGCCAAGGACTTCTTCGCCGCCAAGGGCGAGACCTTCAAGGTCGAGCTGGTGGACGCCATTCCCGCCGACCAGTCGATCCGGATGTACGCCCAGGGCGAGTGGATGGACCTCTGCCGCGGGCCGCACATGACCTCCACCGGCAAGGTGGGCGACGCCTTCAAGCTGATGAAGGTGGCCGGCGCCTATTGGCGCGGCGACTCCAACAACCCCATGCTCCAGCGCATCTACGGCACGGCGTTCCCGGACAAGGCCGGGCTCGACGGCTATCTCCACATGCTGGAGGAGGCCGAGAAGCGCGACCATCGCCGGCTCGGCCGCGAGATGGACCTGTTCCACTTCCAGGAGGAAGGCCCCGGCGCGGTGTTCTGGCACCCGAAGGGCTGGACTCTGTTCCAGACGCTGATCAGCTACTCGCGCCGCCAGACCGCCGGCTCCGGCTTCGTCGAGGTGAACACGCCCCAGATCCTCGACCATTCGCTGTGGCAGACCTCCGGCCACTGGGACTGGTATCGCGAAAACATGTTCGTCACCGAGACGGAAGACGAGCGCGTGTTCGCCATCAAGCCCATGAACTGCCCGGGCCATGTGCAGATCTTCAAGCACGGGCTGCGCAGCTATCGCGAGCTGCCGATCCGCATGGGCGAGTTCGGCATCGTCCACCGCTACGAGCCGTCCGGCGCGCTGCACGGCATGATGCGCGTGCGCGCCTTCACTCAGGACGACGCGCACATCTTCTGCACCGACGAGCAGTTCATGGCCGAGACGCTGGCGCTGAACGAGCTCATCCTCGGCATGTACGCCGACTTCGGCTTCGACCAGATCGTGCTGAAGCTCTCGACCCGGCCCGAGAAGCGCGTCGGCTCCGACGCGCTGTGGGACCGCGCCGAGCAGGTGATGACCGACGCGCTGACCGAGATCGAGGCGCGCTACGGCAACCGCGTGACCACCGAGATCAATCCCGGCGAAGGCGCGTTCTACGGGCCGAAGTTCGAATATGTGCTGCGCGACGCCATCGGCCGCGACTGGCAGTGCGGCACCATCCAGGTGGACTTCAACCTGCCCGACCGCTTCGGCGCGTTCTACATCGGCGCCGACGGCGAGAAGCATGCGCCGGTGATGATCCACCGCGCCATCTTCGGCTCGCTGGAGCGCTTCACGGGCATCCTGATCGAGCATTTCGCCGGGCACTTCCCGCTCTGGCTCGCGCCGGTGCAGGCGGTCGTCACCACCATCACGTCGGAGGCGGACGGCTATGCGGCGGACGTGGCGGCGGAGCTGCGCAAGGCCGGGCTCCGGGTCGAACTCGACATCCGCAACGAGAAGATCAACTACAAGGTGCGCGAGCACTCGCTGACCAAGACGCCGGTTCTGGTGGTGGTCGGCAAGAAGGAGGCGGAGACCCGCGCGGTCTCCATCCGCCGCCTGGGCTCGCAGAACCAGACGCCCATGTCGCTCGACGCGGCCGTCGCCACGCTCGTGAACGAGGCGACGCCGCCGGACCTGAAGCGGACGGCCTCGGCCGCGGCGCCGTCTATCGGGCGCCTGCCCGAGACGGCGGAAGCGGCGCTCGACCTCTGACGGGGGGCCGGAAAACCACGCTTCCCGTCATGCCCGAGCTTTTGCCTCGGGCATCCACGACTTGAACGCCTGGATTTTCGCACCGCAAAAGCAGTCATGCCCGCCATATGGCGGGCATGACTGAGTTCAGATTGCTCAACCTCACCGCTGTCAGCCGCGCTTCGACACCCGGTTGCCGGCGCCGGCGGACGACACCTTGGGCGCCGGCGCGCCACCGGCGAGCGCCCAGCTCACGGCGTTGTCGACCCCATTGACGGTGAGTCGTGAGGCGCTGGCGAGGGTCAGCGTCACCTTGTGCTGGACGCCGGCGACGACCGCCTCGGCCGCGCCGTCCTTCGCGCGCAAGGTCGCCTCCACCGTCTGCTGATCGACGCTGACGGCGAGATTTTCAACCTCGCCGCCTTTGGCGGAGTTCTCCGAGCCGAACACCTCCAGCGCGCCTGCGGTCTCGAACGTCACCGTGTGCTTCGAGCCGTGGACCAGGATCGATTTGCATGGGCCCGTGACCCGAACCTCGTTTTCGGCCCCGTAGACGCCGACCTCGTCGCCCTCGGCGCAGACCAGATCGCGGCTGATGCCGACGCCCTCGATCTTCAACTCTTCGGCCGTGGCCGACGCGATCCCGATCGGCCCCGCCGCCAGAAGGCCGGCGGCCAAAACCATGCGTTTCATACCAGACATGCTGCTCCTGCTGCCTCGCGCGAAGGCGGCCGCCGGAGCGCCGCTCGCCTTCGCGTCATCATGACGTCGCCGCGTCGAACGAGGCGGCGACGCTCCTTGGTCGCGGCCTCGGCGTCTGACGTCAAGCCGTGGCGATGTAGTCGCGCATGGCGGAGGCCTCGGCCTCGACCACGGCCATGCGGTGCTTGACCACGTCGCCGATCGACACGATCCCCACGATGCGGCGGCCTTCGAGCACCGGCACGTGGCGGAACTTGCCCTCGGTCATGCGGTCCATCACCTCCTCGATCGTCTCCTCGGCGCCGACCGTCACGACCTTGCGCGTCATGTAGGCGGAGACGGGCTCATCGAGCGCGGCCGCGCCCTGGCTCGCCAGCGCCCGCACCACGTCGCGCTCGGAGATGATGCCGGAGATCGCGCCGTCCGCGCCGGCGATGACCACGGTGCCGATGCGCCGTTCGGCCAGCAGCCGGACGATGTCCGCCATCAGACGATGGGGCGCCGCGGTGACGACGTCGGCGCCCTTGAGAGCGAGAATCCGTGCGACGGTCATGAATGCCTCCCTGTGTGTCGTCGTGGACCGGACGCGGCGGACCGGCTTCGTTCGCAAGCGCCGACGGGAGACCTTGGTCCGAAACGTTCAGATGAAAGCCATCCCGCAGCCCGTGAACAGCATCATGAAGGGCGGTTCGGGGAGAAGACAATGCGCCGTCCGTCGCATCACCTTCCGGCCAATGGGGAACATCATCGCGATCTGAAGAAGATTTGAACGGCGCATAAGAACAGCGGCGCGCGCTCTTCAGCCGCCGCCCGACGCGACTTCGAGGCGCCAGAAAAAGATGCGCTCGCCGCCGCCTCCCACCGGCTGGCACGGCCCCTGCTCAGAAGACGGTTAACGGCAGGACAACGCCGCCCTTCGTGCCGGCATGGCACGGATCGGCGCCAGAACAGGACGGGAGACCCCATGAAGGCGATCGCGACACGGGAGCTGTTCGCCTATTGGAACGAGCTGCGCGGGGCCCGCGCGGCGCCGGAACGCGCGGACATCGATCCGGGCGGCATCCGGTCGATCCTGAGCGACACCTTCATTCTCGACATGGCCCCCGAGCGGGGCTTTCCCTTCCGGCTCGCGGGCTCGCGGGTGTGCGACCTCGTCGGCCACGAGCTGAAGGACGAGCCCTTCGCCGATCTCTGGACCGAGCCCGACCGGCGCACCATTCTCGACACCGCGCAGAACGTCGCCGACGACGCGGCCGCGGCGGTGATCGGCGCCGCCGGCTGGACCGATCTCGCCCGGCGGGTCGATCTGGAGCTCTGCATCCTGCCGCTGCGGCACCGCGGGCGCACCCACGCCCGCCTGCTCGGCGCGCTGGCGCCGGTGGAGACGCCCCACTGGCTTGGCGCCTGCCCCATCACCCGGATCGAAATGACCTCGCTGCGGATGATCTGGCCGACCGGCCGTCGCCGCGCCTTCGCCCCCTCCCAGGACCGCGCGCAGCCCGCGACCCCGCCGCTGCACGCGCTCGTCGCCGGCGCGCTGTGCGCGGCGCGGCGGATCGGTCGTTTTCTTGTGCTCGACGGGGGCCGATGATTCCACGACGCGCCATGGGAGTTACGGCGCGTTAACTGCGACTGTTTAACTTTCGCAACGGATGCGGGGCGCGGCTTGGCCCCCGCACGGGCGTGTGGGGTGCCTGCCGAATGTTCGCCGTGAAGACCCAGCTCGCCGACGAGCGACGCCGACACCAACGCGTGAAAGTGGCGCTGCTCGGCCGCTACATGCTGTCGACGCGACGCGAATATCCGTGCCAGTCCATCGACATGTCGCCCGGCGGGCTGTCGCTCATCGCCCCCGTCGCGGCGCAGCCCGGCGAACGCGTCATCGTCTATCTGGACCATGTGGGCCGCATCGAAGGCTCAATGGTGCGGCTGATTCCCAACGGCTTCGCCATGACCGTGCGCGCCACCCCGCGCAAGCGCGAAAAGCTCGCGGCGCAGCTCACCTGGCTCGCCAACCGCCATCTGCTCGGCCTGCCGGAAGACCGGCGCCACGAGCGCCTGATCCCGCGCAACCCGCGCTCCACGCTGACGACCGAAGACGGCGTGATCCACGAGTGCCGCCTGATCGACGTGTCGCTGTCCGGCGCCGCGATCATGATCGGGCTGCAGCCGCCGATCGGCTCGCCGGTCATGGTGGGCCGCACCGCCGGGCGGATCGTGCGCCATCTCGAGAACGGCGTCGCGGTCGAGTTCCTGCGCACCCAGAGCCTGGAAGCGCTCAGCGAACAGTTCGGCTGATCGCGCCTCACACTCGGCGATGCAAACGAAAACGGCCCCGCGAAGGGCCGTTTTGCATGTTTGGAGCCGGGATCGCGGCGCCGTCAGTCGCGCTCGACGAGCCACCGGGCGGCGCGGTCGATCAGGGCGTCGCGCAGCGGCTCGTCCTCGACGGGTTCCAACACCTCGCCCACGAAGGCGCGCACCAGCAGCGCCTCGGCCTCGGCCTGCGGAATGCCGCGGGCCTTGAGGTAGAACAGCAGCTCGTCGTCCAGCGCGCCCACCGTCGCGCCATGGCCGCAGACCACGTCGTCGGCGAAGATTTCGAGCTCGGGCTTGGCGTCGGCTTCCGCGTCCTCGGACAGCAGCAGCGCCTGCGCCATCATCTTGCCGTCGGTCTTCTGGGCGCCGGGCTTCACCACGATCTTGCCCTGGAACACCGAGCGGGCCCGCCCGTCGAGCGCAGTCTTGAAGTGCTCGCGGCTGGAGCAGTGCACGGCGTCGTGGGTGACGACCAGCGTGGTGTCCAGATGGCGCTTGGCGCCCGCGAAGCCCGCGCCGGTCAGCTCGGCGGAGGCGTGATCGCCTTCGAAGCCCACGAACAGCTGCTGCCGGGCGGCGGCGGCGCCCGCCGACAGGGCGAGCGTCGACAGCTTCGACCGCGCGCCAAGCCGGGCGGACAGCGTGGCGAGGTGGAGCGTGGACAGACCCTCGTCCTGCAGCTTGACCAGCGTCAGCGCGGCCTCGTCCGCCAGATCGAGCGAAACGAGGCTGTTGGTCTGGTGCGCGCCCGCGTCGCCCACATGGCTCTCGATCAGGGTGAACGCCGCGCCGGCGCCGAGCGTGACAGCGACCCGGCCATAGGCCGCGTGCCCCTGCCCCACCTGCACGTTCGCCACATGAAGCGCCTTCGCCGGTTGGGCGCCGAGGGCGACCTCGATCACCAGCCCGTCCGCCACGAAGGCGGCGTTGAGACCCGCCGTCGGCTCGCCCTCGGGCAGGCCGTGAGGCGCGAGCACGGCGGAGCCGCCGCTCTCCAGAGCCTCGGACAGACGGCGCACGCTGACGCCCTCAAGTCCGTCGAGCGGGTCGGACAGCTCGGCGACGTAAGCGCCGTTGACGAAGACCGCGCGGACGGCCTCCACCGCGTCGAGCGGCAGCAGCGCGCGGGCGATGGCGATGTCGGCCGCGCCGGGCGGGCCGGACAGCGGCTGCGCCACGCGCATCA
>NZ_JBHTMX010000109.1:0-9735 GCF_042679725.1 Methylopila musalis | reverse complement strand
TAAGGTCGGCCGCCACCTTCACCGGCGCGCCTTCCTTGCGGGCGCGGCCGGCGTCGCCGCCGTGCCGGTGCTGCTGACGGCGGGCGATCTGCGCGCGGAGCCGCCCACGGCCGGCGATCCGCTCGGCTTCACGCCGATCGCCCCGTCCAAGGAGGACCGGCTGATCACGCCCGAGGGCTACGAGCATCAGGTGCTGATCCGCTGGGGCGATCCGCTGTTCCCCGACGCGCCGGACTTCGCGCCCGACGCCCAGACGCCCGAGGCGCAGAAGCGGCAGTTCGGCTTCAACAACGATTTCGTCGGCGTGTTTCCGGTCGAGGGCGGCCCGAACCTGCTGCTGGTGGTGAACCACGAGTACACCAGCGGCGAGGACATGTTTGTGGCCTATGAGCCCGGCGTGAACCGCCTTCAGGCCGAGATCGAGATGGCCGCCCATGGCGGTTCGGTGGTGGAGATCGCGCCGGGGCCGGACGGCTGGCGCGTGCTGCGCGACTCACGCTTCAACCGCCGCATCGACGCCTCCACCCCCATGACGATCACCGGCCCGGCCGCGGGCCATGCGCTGATGCGCACCGCCGCCGATCCAGAGGGGCGCACGGTGCTCGGCATGGTCAACAACTGCTCGGGCGGCAAGACGCTCTGGGGAACGTGGCTGACCTGCGAGGAGAACTTCAACTTCTACTTCGCCAACGCGGAGCAGGCTCAGGACGCCAGCCTGAAGGCCGTCCACGCCCGCTACGGCGTCAGCAAGAAGGAATCGCCCTCCCGTTGGGAGGCGTTCTTCGACCGCTTCGACGTGGCCAAGGAGCCGAACGAGGCGTTCCGTTTCGGCTGGGTGGTGGAGATCGACCCCTACGATCTCACGTTCCGCCCCCGCAAGCGCACCGCGCTCGGCCGCATGAAGCACGAGGCCGCGACCACAGCGCTGACGAAGGACGGCCGCGTCGCGGTCTACACCGGCGACGACCAGCAGTTCGACTACGTCTACAAGTTCGTCTCCGCCCGCGCCTACGCCCCGTCCGACCGCACAGCCAATCTCGACCTGCTGGACGAGGGCGTGCTCCATGTGGCGAAGTTCCACGACGATGGAACCGGCGAGTGGCTGCCGCTGACGATCGACAATCCGGCGCTGAAGGGCCACTTCGCCGATCAGGGCGAGATTCTGGTGAAGACGCGCCTCGCGGCCGACGCGGTGGGCGCCACCGCCATGGACCGGCCGGAGGACGTGCAGCCGAACCCGGTCGGCGGCAAGGTCTATATGACCATGACCAACAACAGCAAACGGCCCGCGCCCGGCGAGCCGAAGGGCGCCGACGCCGCCAACCCCCGCGCCGCCAATCTGAACGGCCACATCATCGAGCTGATCGAGGACGGCGACGACCACGGCGCCACGCGCTTTCGCTGGAGCGTGTTCCTGCTCTGCGGTGATCCGGCGGTCGACCTGAAGACCAAGCCCGAGGAGATCAAGGCGGGCCTGCCGACCGCCGCCACCTTCTACGCCGGCTACGCCGACCCGTCGAAGCTGAGCCGCATCGCCTATCCGGACAACATCGCCTTCGACGCCCGCGGCAATCTCTGGATCGCCACTGACGGGCAGCCGAAGACGGAGGGCATCGGCGCGCCGAACGACGCGCTGCACGCGGTGCCGACCGAGGGGCCGCACCGGGGCCATCTGCGCCAGTTCCTCAGCGCGCCGAGCGGCGCGGAGGTCTGCGGCCCTGAGTTCACGGACGACGGCCGCACGCTGTTCTGCGCCATCCAGCATCCGGGCGAGGGCGGCCTGACGCCGAACACAATCTCGACCTGGCCGGACGGCGCGTCCCTGCCGCGCCCCGCGGTGGTCGCCATCCGGCGCACGGACGGCGGCCCGGTCGGCGCGTGATCCGGGGCCGCCGTCAGGCGTCCGGGTTCGCCGGGCGCCAGGGCGGCGCGATGATCTCGAGGTCGGAGGCGTCGGCCGCTGCGGCGGCGTCGCGGATGGAGACGCCGTCGAGCACCAGATCGGGGCGGATCTCGCCAAGCGGGGTCAGCACGAAGGCGCGGTTGAACATCTCTTTGTGCGGCACGATCAGCTTCTGGGTCGCGACCCGGGAGCCGCCGAGATAGAGGATGTCCACGTCGATCTCCCGCGGCCCCCAGCGGAAGGTCTTGTGGCGGCCGACCTCCTGCTCGACGCTCTGGGTGAAGGCGAGCGCCTGCTCCGGGCTCAGGTCGGTCTCGCCGACCGCGCAGGCGTTGGCGAACCAGTCTTGATCCACATAGCCCCAGGGCGCGCTGCGCCAGACCGACGACGCGGCGAGAAACCGGATGTTCAGGCCGTCGAAGGCGCCCGCCATGGCGGCGTGGATGTTGGCGATCTTGTCGCCCACGTTGCTGCCGAAGCCGAGGCCGATCTCCATCCGCGCCATGGGCCGTCAGCCTGCCGCGCGGTGGCGCAGGATCTCGACGCCCACGTCGGAGAAAATGCCGGCGATGGGCGCGGAGGGCTTGTGCACCTCGACCCGCACCGAGCGCACGGCCGGGAAACGCGCCAGAACGGCCTCCGCAATCGCCTCCGCCAGCGCCTCGATCAGGTCGAACCGCTGGCCGGTCGCCACCTCCACCAGCGTCACATAGACGTCGTTGTAGGAGACGGCGCGGGAGATGTCGTCGGCGCCCGCATAGGCGTGCGCGTCCAGCCAGTAATCCACGTCGAACACGAAGCGCTGCCCGAGCGTCTGCTCTTCGGCGAACACGCCGTGATGGGCGTGCACCTGCACGCCCCGGAGGAAGATGCGATCGTTCATGGATCGGAAACCCGTCATCGCCCGGTTCGGTTGCGCCCGGCCTCCCCATGAAGGCGGGCGACCGCCACGGCTGGGGCGCAGTCCGCGGCCAGCGCCGCCACTGCGGGGTCGTTCGAGAACAGCGCGCCGATGTCGCGATAGCCGAGCTTCAGCCGTTCCGCCAGCCGTTTCACGAGGAATCGGCCGACGCCCGCGCCGACAATGGTCTCACACGGCGGTTGGTCGGGCCGGGTCAGCAGCCCGAGCGCGGCGTCGTGGAGCCGGCGCAGCTGCGCCTCCGCGAGATGGTCGGCGATGCGGCGCGCGGCGTCCCAGGTCTCGGGCGTGAGATCGGCGCCCACCATGCGGAGCAGGCGCCGGGCGCTGCCCTCCGCGGTTTTGGGGCCGCCGTCGGCGGCGGGGTGGAGGTCCGCGGCCTCGTCCAGATCGCCGGTCAGGCGGTGCGCGTCGGCGCTGGTGGCGAAGAATTCGGCCATGGGCGTCACCCAGGCGCCGGCGAAGGGCAGGCGCGGCGACAGCGCCATCACCGGCGTGCGCGCCACGCCGAGATAGACCAGCTCGTCCGCCGCCATGCGCTCCGCGTCGGTCGCGCCCCGCGCCAGAACGCGGCCCTCGCCGAAGGGAATGAGGTCGCTGGTGGTGGAGCCCACATCCACCAGCAGCCCCGCGCCGCCGCCCGCCGCCACCGCTTCGGTGGTGGCGCGCCAGTTGGCGGAGGCGACGTCGCGCGCCAGCGCCGCCGCGTCGTCGGGCCGCACGAAACGGCGTTCGCCGGCGTAGATCGCGACCCGATCCGCGCCGAAGCGCGCGGCGAGCGCGCGGGCGATGGCGGCGACGCCGCTCGCGCGGTCGGGCCACAGGTCCGCAAGCTCGCCGGTCATGGTGGCGGCCACGATGGTTCCATCGGATTCTGCGCCGACCTGATCCAGCGCGGCGTCGAGCTCGTGCAGGCCGCGCCACAGGGGGCAGGCGGCGATGCGCACCTCGACGAGCGCGCCGTTCCCGTCGAGACGGGCGAGCTTCAGATGGGCGCCGCCCACGTCGAGGCCGATGACGTCGCTCACAGCCGGATCTCCACGGGACGGACGGAGGGAGGCTCGCGCGCCTCGGTGGCGAAGGGCGGCAGGAGCGTCAGCGGGTTCACGCCCAGCGCCTCCCGGAGCGCCACATAGGCGGTGGTGACGCGGGGGTTGATCTCGATCGCGACCGGCGGGCCGCCGTCCTCGGGCAGCGCCAGATCGACGCCGAACAGGCCGTCGAGGCCGGGGATCGCGGCCACGATCTCCTGCGCCAGCGCGCGCAACTCCGGCGCGGTCCGGTCCAGCGCGCCCACGTCGAGGCCCGCCAGCGCGATCGCGCCGTCTGCGACGGCGATGGACTGCCGGTTGGCGGCCAGCACCGAGACCCGGCCGAAGGCGTTCAGCACCGTCAGGCTGGCGGCCGCGCCCGCCACATAGGGCTGAAGGACGTGGTCGGCCGGCACGTCGCGGGGAGAGGGCGGCGCGTCCCACAGCCGCACGCCCTCGCAGCCGGCGCCGTCGTCCGGCTTGGAGACGCAGGCGCCGACCAGCGTCGGCGGCAGGCGGTCGGGCGAAAAGGTCGGGGGCGTCGGCACGCCCGAGGCCTGCAGCCGGGCGGCGGTGAGGCTTTTGGAGGACGCGACGCGGATCGCCTCCGCCGACGGCGCCATCACCTGAACGCCCGCCGCGCGACCCAGGGCGGCGAGCCGCGCCTGCAGGCCGTCCGTCTCCGGCGCCACCGGCCAGAACAGGTCGCAGGCCGCGGCCTCCCGTTCCCAAAAATCCCACGGGTCGCCGTTCGATACCTCCGCCGCCGCGCCGAACGGGCAGGGCGGGGCCTGCGGGTCCTGCGCCACCGTCAGCGACACGCCCGGAAGCTCCGCCAGATCGCGCGCCAGCGCGTCGCGCATCAGCGCGCCTTCGCGGGCGAGCGAGACCGGCAGGGGCTGGCCCGCGAAACCGCCGCCGGTGACGAATTCGCACAGAAACACGCGCAACGGGCCGTCTCTCTCAGTTCGAGCCGTCAAAAAGACCAAGGACGCCCCGACGCGGGGGCACAGAATGCGCCTTACCGCGCCGCCGCCTCCCTTGTCACGGACGCGACGACAAAATTGCGGGCCGGACCCGAGAGGGAGGGCCGGTCACCGGGCCTCGCGCCGTCACGGCCGCGCTTCGGCACGAAGCGCCACGCTCCAAGCGGCGCGCTCGGCGCGCTACACTCGGCGAACGGGCCTGACGCCTGTCGGGCGATCGCTCGAAAAGATCAGCCGCGAGACCGCGATTCGACGGCGCCTTTTCGCCGCCTCGTCCGTTGTCTCACGTGACACGCGCAAAGCCGATCTCAACAGGTCACACGCGAAGAACCGCTTTTCGAGAATGGGACACCCGATCTTGGACGTCATTCCGGTCATTGATCTGATGGATGGCCGCGTGGTGCATGCGCGGCGGGGCGAGCGGGGAGCCTACCGGCCGATCGCGTCGCCGTTCGCGCCGGGGGCGGAGCCTCTCGCCACCGCCGCCGCGCTGCTGGCGCTGGCGCCGTTCCGCGCGCTCTATGTGGCCGATCTCGACGCCATCCTGAACCGCGGCGGCCATGACGACGTGATCGCGGCCATCGCCGCCGCCCATCCCGGCGTCGAGATCTGGGTCGATCGCGGCGCGGCGGCGGGCCGGGCGGGCGCGCCGATCGTCGGCACCGAGTCCCATGCGGACGCCTGCTCGCTCAGCGACGCGCTGACCGGCGACGCGATCCTGTCGCTGGACCACGACGCGGACGGGCCGCTCGGCCCCGTCGAGGTTCACGACCAGCCGGACCGCTGGCCGCGCCGGGTGATCGCCATGACGCTCGCCCGCGTCGGCGCCGGCGCCGGGCCGGATCTCGGGCGTCTGGCGGAGGTTCTGGCGAAGGCCGGGCCGGAGCGGGCGGTCTACGCCGCCGGCGGCGTGCGCGGCGAGGACGATCTCGCGGCGCTGGCCTCGCTCGGCGTCGCCGGCGCGCTGGTCGCGACCGCGCTGCACGACGGCCGCATCTGCGCAGACGCGGTCAGGCGGCTGGCGAAACCGTCTCCGCGAACACCGCCGCGACGGTGAGGTCGGCGGTGGTGCCGGGGTTGAGGCCCCGCGTCTTGAGATCGAGATCGAAGGCGTCGAGCGCCGCGCGCCGGGCGACCGGCGCCTCGGGCAGCGCCGCGCGAAAGGCCGCGGCCTCGCGCTGAAGCTCGTCCGCCGTCTCGACGCCGAACTTGCGCGCCACATGGCTGTCCGGCAGCCGGGCGAGCAGGTCGAGGAACACGTCCTCCACCGCGTGCGGTCCGCGCCCGCGGGCGGCGTAGAGCCGGGCGGAGGCCAACACGTCGGCGAAGTCAGACACGTATTGCGCGGCGATGCGGTCGCGCCCGGCGGCCTGCGCGATCGCCTCCCGCAGCGTGACGGTCGGGGCGTCGCGCACGTCCTGCGTCTCCGCGGCGCCCAGCCCGCCGGGATTGGCGGCCGCGATGGCGCGGAAGGCGGCCTCGGCGCCGGCGATGGTCAGGCCGCCGAGCGTCCGGTCGAGCGCGTGGACGAAACGTTCGTCATCGCCGCGGGTGAGGGCGGCCTCCGCGAGTGGGGCGCAGAGCAGCACGATGCCGAGATTGGCGTTGCAGCCGACCGCGGCGAGCGAGGCGAGGGTCGCGCCTTCGATGCGCGCGCCGACCGTTTCTCCGAACGCCAGCGGCCCGGCGGCGGCCTCCGCCGCGCGCTCGAAGGTCTCCACCGTCATGCCGTGACCGGGGCGGAACACATGCACGTTGCCGGGCTTCAGCGCCAGAAGCTCGGCGCGGGAGGCGTCGCGGAAGGCGTCCGCGATCGCGTCAGGCCGCATCGGGGCGGGCCAGCCGGCGGGCGAGATCGCGGGCGAGTTCGGCGGCGACATCGATCCCGGTCGCGGCGTTGAGGCCCTTCCAGGCCGGCATGGAGTTCACCTCCAGCACCAGGAAACGGCCGTCCTCGTCCTCGATCAGGTCGACGCCGGCATAATCCGCGCCGACGGCCCGCGCGGCGCGCACCGCGAGCGCCGCGGCCTCGCCGTCCACCGCCGCGGCCTCGCCGCTCGCACCCTGGAAGATGTTGGTGATCCAGCCCTCGTCCGCGTGTCGGATCATGGCGCCTACCGCGCGGTCGCCGATGGTGAACACCCGCCAGTCGTGGGCGCGGCCGCTGTCGCGGAAGCCCCGCGCCGCGACGAAGGCCTGAAGGTAATAGACCCCGCCCACCTCCGCCGGCTCCGGCAGCGCCTCGCCGGGCGAGACGAGCCGCACGCCCTTGCCCTGCGCGCCGAACAGCGGCTTCAGCACCATGGGGCCGCCATGGGCGTCGAAGGCGGCCTGCGCGTCGGCCCGGCGCTCGCGCACCAGCGTCAGCGGCGTCGGCAGGCCGGCCTGCGCCAGCACGAAGGTGGTCATGGACTTGTCGACGCAGACCTCGATGGCGCGAGCGTCGTTCACCACCGCGACGCCCATGTGGCGGGCGGCGTGCAATAGGCCGAGGCGCGAGGTGATCTGCTCGGTGGTGCCGGCCGGGATCAGCCGCACGAAGATCGCTTCCGGCAGGCCCTCGAGGCCCGGCACATGCAGGCGCGGCCGGCCGGTGGAAAGATCGAAGCCCGCCTCCGTCATGGAGCGGATCAGCGGCCTCAAGCCTTCCCGCTCGATGGCGCGGGCGAGGCCGTGGCTGTGCCAGTCGGCCTTTTCGGTGAAGATGACGACGGCGGGATCGGACATGGCGCACTCAAGGCTTGGGCGGCCTTCGCGCGGCCGGAACGTCGCACCTTGCTCCGTCATGCCCGGCGAAGCCGAGCATCCATGATTTTGGGCACGGAACGGCGCGCATGTTCAAGTCGTGGATGCCCGGGACAAGCCCGGGCATGACGAAGGGCTTAAAGGGCGGTCGGGACATCCACGCGGGCGCGGAAGCCGTGTCCCTCGAACCGCTACGGGATCAGCCCCGGAACGACGTCTCGATCAGCTCCGGCATGAAGGCGCCGGCGCTGAAGCTCTTGCCGGTCGAGAGCGCCGTCACGGTGACGACGGCCGGCGAGAACAGCCCGGCGTCGCAGGCGTAGAAGTCGAAATTGTAGCCGGCGAAGATCTCGCCGAACGGGCGGCCATGGTCGCGGGAGGTGGAGGAGGGCAGGCCGTTGGCGAGCTGCTCGGCCTCGTCTTCCGGGCCTTCCACGTAGAGCGTGATCTCGCCGCCGTAGAGCACCGCGTCGTTGGTGCGGCCCATGCCGCCAAGGAAGTCGGCCGCGGGCGGGGCGATCGGCGCGACGCCGACGCCGTCCACGATGCGGTCGAGCGGGAAGTGCAGGGCGTGCGCCTTGTGCAGCGCCACCTCGAGCACCCGGCCCACCACCTGCACCGAGCCGGCGAGGCTGGTGGTGGGGGTGAGGATCAGCGTCAGCTTGTCCTCCGGCACGCCGCATTCCTTGGCGATAAAGGCGATCAGCGCGTCCGGCGGGCGCTTGTCGGTCTCCAGCACCAGCGCGGCGCTGTCGGCGGTGTCCTTGTAGCCAAGCTCGCCGAACAGCTCTTCCTTGGCCCAGAGCGCGCGGGCGGGACCGGAGCCGAGCGCGAAGAAATCGCCCTCGGACAGGCTCCAGCCGGCGTACTGGCTGCCGAGGCAGGCGATCACCGGATCGACGGTGGAGATGTGGATCGCCGTGTTCCAGCGCGGGAAGCGGGTGTCCGGCGCGAACAGGGCGCGGCCGAGGCCGCCGAGGCAGATCTCGGTGATGCGGCGGCCGGCTTCGAGGCCGCCGCGCACGTTGATGCCGGCGTCCACGATGGTGGCGCCGGTGGCGGTGCGCTCGACGCCGAGACGCAGCGTGGCGGCGTCCGCGATCAGGGAGGAGACGAGCGGGGCGACGAGCGTTCCGACGCTCGGGCGGGTCTCGGTCATTCGGTCACCATGGGTTCGAGTGCGTCATCGGTGAAGCGCACGCCGTCGCGGCGTGCGGAAAGGGCGTCCAGCAGAGCCGCGCGGCGGCGGGCGACCAGCGCGCGCGCCGCCTCCGGCGTGCGGGCGGAGGCGAACACGGTGCAGAGGGGCGCGCCTTTCGGCGTCGCGTCGTCCTCCGCCGGCCAGTCGGCCGTCCATGCGGGGCGCCGCAGGCGGGCGAGCGAGCAGCGTCGGGGGGCGTAGACCACGGCGGCGGCGTGCGCGTCCAGTTGGGATGGCGTCGCAGACGAAAGTCGATCGTCGCAGGCGGCAAGATGCCGCGCCAGAAGAGAGGGGCCGTCGCCGCGGTCGAACACGTCGAGCGTCGCGCCCGGCCGCGGGTTTACTTCGAGCAGCGTGAACGCCGTCTCGTCGTCGGCGGGAAGGATTATGTCGGCGCTGGCGAGACCGACGAGGCCCGTCGCCGCGACCAGCCGGTCGAGCGCCGCGGCGATGGTCGCGCCCAACGGCGCGGGCAGGGCGATCGGGCCCACGGCGCCGCCGTAGCGGCAGGGCGCGGCGGGGGTGGGATCGCTCCACTGCTCGGAGAAACCGACGATATGGGCGCATCCGCCGGCGGCCAGAAACAGCGCGGAGACGGCGCGGCCCTCGATCCGGCGCTGGCCGTAGACGCCCGCGCCGCGCGGGCGGCGGCCGAAGCGGATGTGGCCGCCCCCGGACGCCCCGGCCCGCTTCCAGACCGTGCCGGGGCCCTCGCCGTCGGTGAGGGCGGGATGGGGGATGCGGAGGGTCGCCAGCAGTTCCGCGAGGGCGCGGGGGTCCTTCAGCCGCCGGACGGCGTCGGGCGCCGCGCCCTTGAGCGGATGGCGGGCGGCGATCGACGCCATCAGGTCGGTGGCGTCCTCAAAGCCGGCGCCGAGGATCACCGGCAGGCCGGCGGGCGCATGGGCCGCGAGCGTCCCCAGCAGCGCGGCGGGGTCGAAGCCCGCGCC
>NZ_JBHTMX010000108.1:0-9772 GCF_042679725.1 Methylopila musalis | reverse complement strand
CACCGCCGCCGAGACGGCCTCCGCGCCCGACGCCGGCGTCTCCTGCGAGGCCGCGCGGCAGTCCGGCGGCGGCGGAGCCGCCTTGGCGTGCGCCTTCGCGTCGGTTTTGGCGTCGGCGCAGGTCACCGTCCAGCCGTCGAAGCGGTTTTGGGCCCGCGCCGGGGCGCCCAACGTCGCTGCGGCCAGCGCCAGCAGGGCCATCGTCATCGCGCGCATGATCCGGGCTCCCCGTGTTCGTCCCGCCCCAAGTAACGCGCTCCGCGCCCGGTTTCGAGCGTCCGTTCGCGACGAGCCGCGCCCGTCGCGCCCTCGACGCTCACGAGCATGTGACATCCGCGATGCGGAACGCCGCGCAGGTCTCGGCCGCTTTGACCGTGGGAGAGCTGAGGAGCTCGACCGGCGCGCTCTGCGCGTCGCACGAAAAAGGAGCATGTCCATGCGCAAGATGTTCGCCATCGCGCTCGCCGGCGCGATCGGAATGACCGGCGTGTTCGCCGGGACCGATCCCGTATCGGCGCAGACGCGCGAGCCTGTTCGTTCGCTCGATCAGGTGCGCGGCGAGGCGATGCAGGCGCTCGCCACCGGCGACGTCCAGACCGTGCGCGACCGGCGCTGGCGCGGCGGCCGGCACTACAACGGCCGCCGTCACTTCCGCGGCGACCGCCATTACAACCGGCGACACTACGGCGGACGGCACTACTATGGCGGGCGCCGCTACCACCGCGACCGCTATTACGGCCGGCGCTATTATCGCGATCGGGACCGCGGAAACTACGCCGCCGCGGCGATCGCGGGCGTGGCGGCCGGAGCGCTGATCGCCGGTGCGGCCAACAGCCGCAGCTATTCGCGCGGAGACTCTTACTGCGCGCAACGTTTTCGTTCATACAATCCCCGCACGGGCACCTACACCGCACACGGCGGTCGTCAGGTTCGGTGCCCATGAGTTGATGCGTCGGCCCTCTTGGCCCGACGTTTCTCCGCCCCCGGCGCGCGCCCCGCGCCGGGGGTTTTCTTTTGGCCGGAACGCTTCGGCCAAACAGGCGTTTTCCAAGCGAACGAACAACGAACGGAAACGCCCATGACTCAGTCTTCGCCCGAAAGCACGCCCCAGTCCCGCACCGATGAGCGCCGCGCGGCGGACCCGTCCGCTCCGGGCCCTCAGGCCCACGAGGTCGAGGCCAATCCGAAGACCGCGCCGGACCCGGCGAGCAACGCGGAGAAGGACCCGAGCGACTGGGTGTCGGGCGACGAGCCGATGACGGGCGCGCAGGCCTCCTACCTCAAGACGCTGTCGGAAGAGACCGGCGCGGAAGCCTATCGCTCGGACCTGACAAAGGCCGAGGCGTCGCTCGCGATCGACGAGCTCAAGGACGCCCGCCAGAACAAGCGCTGAACCGCGCGCCGGGCGCCATGTCCCGCAACGCTCAGTAGAGGCGCCCGCCGGGCGGAACCTCCCGCTCCGGGCGCAGCAGCACCACGTCGCCCTCGGCGTCCGGGACGCCGAGGGTCAGCACCTCGGACAGGAATTTGCCGATCTGCCGCGGCGGAAAGTTCACCACCGCCAGCACCTGCCGCCCCAGAAGCTCGTCCGGAACGTAATGTTTGGTGATCTGCGCGGAGGATCGCTTCACGCCGATCTCCGGACCGAAATCGATCCGGAGCTTGTAGGCGGGCTTCCGCGCCTCGGGAAACGGCGTCGCCTCCAGTACGACGCCGACGCGGATGTCGAGCTTTTCGAAATCCGCAAAACTCGCAAGCGGGCGGGATGCGGCGTCGTCCGCGCTCATGCGGCGGCGGCGTCATCGCGCGCAAGCGGCTCGTCCTCATCGCGGGACCGACGCCGGCGGCCGATGGCGCGGTCGAACACCGCCCGGAACGGGGCCGTCAGCCGGAACGCGTCGTCCGCGCGGCGCGCCCAGCGCTCGGCTTTGCGAAGCTCCTCGTCCAGCGCCTTCATGGTGCGGGCGAGGCTCTCGTCCTCGTCGTTCAGAAACACGTCGAACACCCGCGCGTTGACCAGCACCAGCGCCTGCGCCCGCGCGGTCCCAACCGGGCCGGACTCCTGCACGCCCGCCGCCGCCAGCATCCACTGCATAGACGAGACCGCGACCTGATTCATGGCCGCCGCGCCGAGCGGATCGACGCTCAGGCCCCGACGCACGGCCCGAAGCGCCGGACGGTGAGGCGCGAGCGCCTCCAGCCGGCGCATCAGGACGTCGAACAGGCGCTCGCGCGCCGGCTCGTCCGCCATGTCGCGAGCATCGTGGCGCAGCACCTCGATGTCGATCCGGCGCACGAAGCCCGCGAGAATGGCGCCCTTGGACGGGAACGCCGCGCGCAGCTCCGCCAGCGACACGCCGGCGCGCTCCGCGATCTCGAACAGGCCGATCTCGCCCCAGGGCTTTTCCGTCAGCAGCGCCAGCAGCGCGGCTTCGATCGTCTGTTTGGGGCCGGACGGCGGCGCGGCGGCGGGCTCGGCCGCGGCCGGCGTCGGCGCGTTCGGATCCGGCTGAGCGGCGGAGGACGGGCGGCGGGCCATGGCGTGTCTCCTTGAGGTGTCTCGGCGATCGCTCTCGTTTAAGTGGCCCCGGAAGCCGACGGTTCCAAGGCGCCGGCGTCCGATTGGACCGTCAGCTCCCGAGCACGCGGCCCGCCACGGCGTCGAGCTTCGCGAGCAGCGCCGGGTCGCGATGCTCCGGCGCCGTCACCAGCGCGAAGTCGAGCGACCGGTCCGAACCGACCGGACACGGCTCGTGCTCCTCCGGGAAATCGGCGGCGAGCCGAGCGATCAGCCGGGCGGCTTTCTCCCCGTTTTCGCGCATGACGGCGAGAATGTCGGCCACGTCCACCCCGGCCTCGTGCGGGCGCCAGGCGTCGTAATCCGTGACCATGCCGACGGTGGCGTAGGCGATCTCCGCCTCACGGGCGAGCTTGGCCTCGGGCATGTTGGTCATGCCGACGATGGCGGCGCCCATGGCCTTGTAGGCGACCGATTCCGCGCGGGTGGAGAACTGCGGCCCCTCCATGCAGACGTAAGCTCCGCCGACCACATGGGCCACGCCCTCCGCCGCCGCCGCGCGGGCGACGCGCGCCACCAGATTGGGCGCCACGGGGTCGGAGAACGCCACATGCGCCACGCAGCCCGCCCCGAAGAAGCTGGAGGCGCGGCGGAAGGTGCGGTCGATGAACTGGTCCGCCAGCACGAAGGTCCCCGGCGGCAGGTCCTCGCGGTAGGAGCCGCAGGCCGACAGCGACACCAGATCGGTGACGCCGACGCGCTTCAGCGCGTCGATGTTGGCGCGGTAGTCGATGTCGGAGGGCGACAGCCGATGCCCCGCGCCGTGGCGGGGCAGGAACACGATGGTGGTGGCGCCGATGCGCCCGCGCTTGAGCGGCGCGGAGGGTTCGCCCCAGGGGCTCCGGACGTCGAGGGTCTCCACCTCCGCCAGCCCCGGGAGATCGTAGATCCCCGAGCCGCCGATCACCCCAAGCACCGCCTTCGCCATCGCGCAGCCCCCCGTTCACGACGACGGCGGACCACAAGGGGCCCGCCGTTTCCGCACCGAACTTATCGGCCGGCGCGCGCCGAAGCGAGAGCGCGGATGCGTTCAGGATCGGGGGACGCCTTCGTCATGCTCGCGAAGACGCGGGCATCCACGACTTTGGCGACGTCAAAAGCTTGAACGTTCAAGTCGTGGACGCCCGATGACCAAACTCGGGCATGACGGAAAACGTGAGGTCTCGTCCGCTCGCTCAGTGGATCGACGACCACACGCTGCGCTTGGTGAAGTAGAGCAAAGCGCCGAAGATCAGCAGGATGATCAGCACCACCAGTCCCGTGCTCTTGCGCGCCGCCATATGGGGCTCGGCCGCCCACATCATGAAGGCCGCGATGTCCTTGCCGTACTGATCGACGGTCGCAGGCGTCCCGTCCGTGTACTCCACCTGCCCGTCCTGGATCGGCTTCGCCATGGCGATCCAGTGGTTGGGGAAGTAGGTGTTGTAATGGAGGCCCGGACGCGGCGCCTCCTTGCCCGCCGGCGGGTCCACATAGCCCGTCAGCAGGGCGTGGATGTAGTCCGGCCCCTGCTCCTGATACTGGGTCACGATGTCGAACAAGAAGGTCGGGAAGCCGCGCTCGTAGGTGCGCGCCTTGGCGAGCAGGGAGAAGTCCGGCGGATAGGCGCCGCCGTTGGCCGCGCGGGCCGCCTGCTCGTTCGGGAACGGCTTCGGGAAGCGGTCGGACAGCCGGCCCGGCCGCTCGAACATCTCGCCGGCGTCGTTCGGGCCGTCCTGGACCTTATGCTCTTCCGCGATCGTGCGGGCCTGCTCCTCGGAGAAGCGGGGGCCGCCGGCCTCGTGCAGGTTGCGGAACGCCACCAGCGAGAGCGCGTGGCAGCTCGCGCACACCTCGCTGTAGATCTTGAAGCCGCGCTGAAGCTGGCCGGTGTCGTATTTGCCGAACGGGCCGGAGAAGCTCCAGCTCTGCGCCGGGGGCTTCACCGTCTCGCCGGCGGCCAGCGCCGGGCCGCTGGAGAGCGCGGCCAGGCCGAGAGCGGCGGCCGCGGCCAGGGCGCGGCCCGCGCGACCGATCGTCGTGTTCGCCATCGTCATGATCCGGGTCATCCGTTGCGTTCGGGGGCCGCGGCGGCGGGCGCCGGCGTGACGGGGGCGCCGCCCAGCACCGATTCCGCGATGGAGTTCGGCACCGGCTTGGTCTTCTCGGTCAGCCCCAGCACCGGCAGGATCACCAGGAAGTGGAAGAAGTACCAGAAGGTGGAGAAGCGCGAGATGGTGACGTAGGGCTCCTCCGCCGGCCGCGAGCCGAGCCAGCCCAGCAGCAGCGCGTTGGCGATGAAGATCCAGAAGAAGATCTTGAACATCGGCCGGTACTTGGCGGAGCGCACCTTGGAGGTGTCGAGCCACGGCAGGACGAACAGCACCGCGATGGCGCCGAACATCATCAGCACGCCGCCGAGCTTGGACGGGATGGCGCGCAGGATCGCGTAGAACGGCAGGAAGTACCATTCGGGCACGATGTGCGCCGGCGTCACCAGCGGGTTGGCCTCGATGTAGTTGTCGGCGTGGCCGAGATAGTTCGGCGTGTAGAACACGAACCACGAGAAGAAGGCGATGAAGCACACCAGCGCGAAGGCGTCCTTCAGCGTGGCGTAGGGCGTGAAGGGCACGGTCTCCTTGCGGAAGTCCTTCACCTCGACGCCGGTCGGGTTGTTCTGGCCGACGTGATGCAGCGCCCAGATGTGCAGGCCGACGATGCCCGCGATCATGAACGGCAGCAGGTAATGCAGCGCGAAGAAGCGGTTGAGCGTCGGGTTGTCGACCGAGAAGCCGCCCCACAGCCATGTGACGATCGCCGTGCCCACGCCCGGCAGCGCCGAGAACAGGTTGGTGATGACGGTCGCGCCCCAGAAGGACATCTGGCCCCACGGCAGCACGTAGCCCATGAAGGCGGTCGCCATCATCAGCAGGAAGATCAGCACGCCGAGGATCCACAGGATCTCGCGGGGCGCCTTGTAGGAGCCGTAATAGAGGCCACGGAAGATGTGGATGTAGACGGCGATGAAGAACATGGACGCGCCGTTGGCGTGCAGATAGCGCAGCAGCCAGCCGTAGTTGACGTCGCGCATGATCCTTTCCACCGAAAGGAACGCCTTGGTTGTCTCGGGCGTGTAGTGCATCGCGAGCACCACGCCGGTGACGATCTGCGACACCAGCATGAAGGTGAGGATGCCGCCGAAGGTCCAGAAGTAGTTCAGGTTGCGCGGCACCGGATAGGCGACCGCGCTTGAATGGATCAGCCCGACGATCGGCAGCCGATCCTCGAACCACTTGGCCACGCCTTTCGGCTGGTAGGTGGAATGTCCCTGCATCGTGATGCTCGCTTTTGGAACTCCGCCAGCCGCAAGGGACCGGCGGCCGCCGCTCAGCCGATCGTGAGCTTGGTGTCGCCTTCGAAGGCGAAGGGAGGAACCGGCAGGTTCTCCGGAGCGGGTCCCTTACGGATGCGTCCGGCGGTGTCGTAGTGCGAGCCGTGGCAGGGGCACAGCCACCCACCGAATTCGCCCTGCTGGCTGGTGGGCACGCAGCCGAGATGGGTGCAGACGCCCACCACGACCAGCCAGTTCTCCTTGCCCTTCGCGCCCCGGTTCACATCGGTGGCGGGCGCGTCAGGATCCAGATTCTCGTTGCGGGCGAGCGGGTCCGGAAGCTGGCCGATATCGACGGCGGCGGCTTCCTCCACCTGCTTCGCGGTGCGGTTCCAGACGAAGACCGGCTTGCCGCGCCACTTCACGGTGACGACCTGCCCCTCGGCGATCTGGCTGACGTCCACCTCGCTGGTGGCGAGCGCGAGCGCGGACGCGTCCGGGTTCATCTGGGCGATGAACGGCCACGCCAGAAAGCCTCCCCCGACCGCGGCGGCCGCGCCGGTCGCCAGATAGAGGAAGTCCCGACGAGTCGGTTCTGTGGACACCGGGCGTTCTCCTCACTCGA
The DNA here is from genome assembly GCF_042679725.1 of Methylopila musalis. Classification (NCBI taxonomy): domain Bacteria; kingdom Pseudomonadati; phylum Pseudomonadota; class Alphaproteobacteria; order Hyphomicrobiales; family Methylopilaceae; genus Methylopila; species Methylopila musalis. Next base: position 3,259 of record NZ_JBHTMX010000108.1, on the reverse strand, counting down.
AAACCAACGAATTCGAAGCGTCGAGGCCCCGTCCGTGGTCTGGCCGTTCTGAATTTGAACAGCTCTGATCTTGCTGCGTTATCTCGCACTAAGGTCGCAAGCTGTCCAGAGAGTCGCAGGAGCCGAGACAGGTTGTCGCAGGCTGTGGGCGATAAGTCGCAGGCGCAGCATAAAGCTGTTGCATCCGCACAGTTTTTTGCTGCGCCGCAGAGCGATCGGAAACAGCGCCGGCCGCATTTGCGCCGCGATCACAACTTCGGCGCCACGCAATGGCCATGGAGGCTTTCGGCTCGGTGGCCCGAACGTTTTGGCGCTTCCCAATCGGCCGCGGGCGCGCGTAAACAGCCCCTCCCGACAGTCCGGAGATCGGCGCCATGCTTCCGCCCCCGCACGAGCTCGACGACCGCAAGGCCCGCGTGCGCGCCTGGTTCGAAACCTTGCGCGACCGCATCCATGCGAGCTTCGAGGCGCTGGAGGACGAGGCGCCCGGCGACGGCCCGGCCGGCCGGTTCGAGCGCACGCCATGGTCCCGCGTCGACCACACCGGCGCGGATGGCGGCGGCGGCGTCATGGGCCTGATGAAGGGGCGGCTGTTCGAGAAGGTGGGCGTCCACGTCTCCACCGTCCACGGCGAGTTCGCGCCCGAGTTCCGCAAGGAGATCCCCGGCGCCGCCGAGGCGCCGGGCTTCTGGGCCTCGGGGATCTCGCTGATCGCCCATCCGGCGAACCCCAACGTGCCGACGGTGCACATGAACACCCGCTTCGTGGTGACGAGCCGGGCGTGGTTCGGCGGCGGCGCGGACCTGACGCCGGTGCTCGACCGGCGGCGGAGCCAGGACGACCCGGACGCGATCGCCTTCCACGCCGCCATGGCGCGCGCCTGCGAGGGCCATGCGCCCGCGGACTATCCGAAGTTCAAGACGTGGTGCGACGAGTATTTCTTCCTGAAGCACCGCAACGAGCCGCGCGGGATCGGCGGCATCTTCTACGACTGGGTGAACACCGGCGATTTCGACGCCGACTTCGCCTTCACCCGCTCCGTGGGCGAGCGCTTCGCGGAGATCTATCCCGAGATCGTGCGGGCCAACATGGGCCGGGACTGGACGGAGGCCGACCGCGCCGAACAGCTTGTTCGCCGCGGCCGCTACGTGGAGTTCAACCTGCTGCACGACCGCGGCACGATCTTCGGCCTCAAGACCGGCGGCAACGTGGCCTCCATCCTGTCGTCCCTCCCCCCGGTCGCCGCCTGGCCGTAAGGCGCCGGCGTGCAGGTCGTCGAGCCGCGCGCCCCTTCCTTGTCCCGGCCTTGAGCCGGGACCCAGACACGTCGGCGCTTCAGAACAGGGCGCGACGAGCGGGGAGGTTCGTTCTCACAGGTCGGCGGCTCTGGGTCCCGGCTCAAGGCCGGGACAAGAAAAAGCGGCGCTTGGTGGTCTTTGCGGGCGAGGGCTGAAACTCCCGCCGCTCAGCCCTTGAACACGCCCTTCGCAGGCCCGAGCGGGCGGAGGCTTCGGAGCACGCTGGCGAAGGTGGCGATCGCCTCTTCGGCCTCCACAGCCTTGCGGTCCGGCGTCTCCAACACCAAGCGGTCGAGGGCGTAGCGGTAGGCGATCAGCCGTTCCTCGAAGGAGTCCCGCACCCAGGCGATCATCAGCCCGTTCTCGGCGATGCGGCCGTCCACATTGGCGGATTCGTCGGGCGTGAGTTCGGGCACGCGATCGGCGGCGCGGGCGCGCACGCGATCGTCCTCCGCCACCTTGGCCGCGGCCGCGAAGAACGGCTCGATCCGGTCGGTGTCGGCGCGCACGTCATCGATCAGCTTGGCGTAGCGCGCGCCGCTCGACCGGTAGTCGATCGCCAGCAGCGTGCGGACGTAAGATTCCTTTTCGAGCCGGACGCGCTCCGCCGGCAGCACGCGGGTGCGCCGCAACTCCACGAGCGTCCGCTCGCGCCACTGTTCGGGCAGCGGCGGCATCACGACGCCCCAGCCGAGGGCGCGCATCGTCCGCTCCGCATCGGTCAGGCGGTAGTACGAGACGGGCTCGCCGCGCTGGCGGGCCGCCTCGAGGCCGAGCGCCGGCAGCAGTCGGTCGTGCACCACGCTCGGCTCGACGCGGCCGAAGTCGCCGGTCGGCGGCGTGCAGGCGCTCAGCGCGGCGCAGCCGATGAGGATGAGCGTCGCCCGGGCTCCGGGCGTCGCCGCCCGGAGCTTGGGGACGATCACGACGCGGGCGCACTCCCGACGGCCGGCGCGGGCGGCGGGAACGAATGCGCCTGTCCCTCGTCGTGCCGCTCGTAGCGCACGCCGGTGAACAGCAGGATGTCGGCGGCGCGGGACGCCGGGCGACGGCTGGAGGATGCGGAGGACGACGACCGCCGCGACGCGGTCTGGAAGGCAAGCACGAGACCCATGGCGGCACTCCCTGCCAGGAGGGATCGGATCAATGGCGACCCCGGGGGCGGGATCGCCCGCCGCCGGGCTTTTCTGACACCGATTGAGCGGCCGGATTGGTTAACGAGAGGTTACCGAAACCGCCCGCATCCTTACCCCGCAACCATCGTTGCCCGCCGGCCACAGCCGTGTGACGGCGCTGTGTCATTTCGGGACCGCCATCGCGCGCGGGGCGCGACGCAGCTATCCTCGCGGCGCTTTAACCCGGCGCTAAGCATAAGCGCCTTAGCGTCCGAACACGCGACGACGGAGCGGGAGGCCAGTCTCCCTCGGCGTGATTCCCCGCACGGAAGGCCAATGAGCGACGACTTGCTGCCCGTCGAGGCTCTTCAGCGCCTGTCCCGCCAGGACGGCGTGGACATACGGCCGACGCTGCTCCGGGTGCTGACGGACCTGTTCGTGCAGAAGCCCCATCACGCGCCCGAAGAGCTGGCGCGCTATGAGGAGCTCGCGCTTCAGCTGCTCAGCGTCGTGGGCGCGGACACGCGCGCCGTGGTGGCGCGCAAGCTCGCCGACGACGAGCGCGCTCCGGACGCGGTCATCCGCCGCCTGCTGGACGACGAGTTCGAGGTCGCGGCCCCCATCCTGTCCCGCTCCGCCAAGGCGCCGCGGCACCTGCTGCTCGCCATCGCGCTGGAGGGCGGCGGGCTGGAGGCCCGCGCGCTCGCCGGCCGGCCGGACGTCGACCCGGACATGGTGCGCCTGCTCGCCCATCACCGCGACGACCGCGTGCTCGAGGCGCTGATCGCGAACCCGGCGGTGACGCCGAGCGACCGCACCCTCGCCGCTCTGACGCAGAGGGCGCTG
>NZ_JBHTMX010000107.1:0-9956 GCF_042679725.1 Methylopila musalis | reverse complement strand
GACGCGGCCTCCGTGCCGGTGGACTGGACCATGGCCGCCATCTCCGGCGCCGCGGGTCTCGCGCCCACCATCGCCGCCGTGCGGCGGGGCGGCGCGGTGGCGCTCGCCACCAAGGAGTGCCTCGTCTGCGCCGGCGAGGCCTTCATGGCGGAGGTCGCCCGCGCCGGCGCCACGCTGCTGCCGGTGGACAGCGAGCACAACGCGCTGCTGCAGGCGCTCGGCGGCCAGAGCGTGGACGACGTGGAGCGGATGACGCTGACCGCATCCGGCGGCCCGTTCCGCCAGTGGGACGCCGCCCGCATCGCCGTGGCCACGCCCGAGGACGCGCTGCGCCATCCCACCTGGACCATGGGCGCGAAGATCACCATCGATTCCGCGACCTTGATGAACAAGGGGCTCGAACTGATTGAGGCGCATCACCTTTTCGGGATCGAAGGCGCGCGGCTCGACGTGGTGGTGCACCCCCAGTCGGCGATCCACGGGCTCGTGACCTTCCGGGACGGCGCGGTGACGGCGGGGCTCGCCGCGCCCGACATGCGGGTGCCGATCGCCCACACGCTCGGCTGGCCGGACCGGCTTGCGACGCCCGCGGCGCGGCTCGACCTCGCGGCGCTCGGCGCCATGACCTTCGAGGCGCCCGACACCACCCGCTTCCCCGGCTTGTCGCTCTGCGTGCAGGCGCTTGCGGCGGGCGGCGCGGCGCCGGCGGTGCTGAACGCCGCGAACGAGGTGGCGGTCGCGGCCTTTCTCGCCCGCGCCATCGGCTTCGGCGACATTCCCCGTCTGGTGGAAGGCGCGCTGGAGGACGCCGCGGGCCATGGCCTGACCCGCGCGCCGGACAGCGTGGAGGCCGCGATCGCGCTCGACGCCAGCGCCCGCGCGCTCGCCGCGCGGCGCTTGCCACGGGGCGTGGTTCCGGCGCACTAAAAGACGCTGCAGCGCCCGCGCCGTCGCGCCGGCGCGGACGAGGCCTGTCCATGACCTTTCTGAACGAGATGCTCGGCGCCGGCTCCGCCACGCTCGGCTATCTGATTCCGTTTCTGTTCGTGCTGACGCTGGTGGTGTTCGTCCACGAGCTCGGTCACTTCCTGGTGGCCCGCTGGTCGGGCGTGCGGGTGCTCGCCTTCTCCATCGGCTTCGGCCCGGAGCTGTTCGGCTTCAACGACCGCCACGGCACCCGCTGGCGCGTGGCGGCGATCCCGCTCGGCGGCTACGTGCGCTTTTACGGCGACGAGGACGCGGCCAGCACGCCGGACGTGGACGCGCTGGAGCGCATGGGCCCGCGGGAGCGGCAGGGCAGCTTCTTCTTCGCGCCGCTGAAGAATCGCGCCGCCATCGTCGCCGCCGGGCCGATCGCCAACTTCCTACTCGCCATCGCCATCTTCGCGGTGGTGTTCATGGCGGTGGGGCGGCCGATCACCGACGCCATCGTGGACGAGGTGCAGCCGGGCAGCGCCGCGGCGGAAGCCGGATTCGTCGCCGGTGACCGGGTGGTGGCGATCGACGGCCAGACGATCGCGTCCTTCAGCGCCATGCAGCGCATCGTGTCGTCGAGCCCCGAGCAGGCGCTGTCGGTCACCGTGGACCGGGGCGGCGAGCATCTGCAGCTGACCGCGACGCCGCGGCTGCAGGAAATGACCGACAACTTCGGCAACAAGCACCGCATCGGCCTGCTTGGAATCAGCCGCTCCGCCACGCCCGCCGACGTGCGCTACCAGAGCTTCGGGCCGATCGAGGCGGTGGTCGAGGGCGCCAAGGAGACGTGGTTCGTGGTGGCGAGCACCGGCTCCTATCTCGGCCGCATGGTGACGGGGCGCGAATCCGCCGACCAGCTCGGCGGGCCCATTCGCATCGCCAAGACCTCCGGCGACGTGGCGTCGCTCGGCTTCGTGGCGCTGATCAATCTCGCCGCGATCCTGTCGGTCTCGATCGGGCTGCTGAACCTGATGCCGGTGCCCATGCTCGACGGCGGGCACCTGCTGTTCTACGCGCTGGAGGCCGTGCGCGGCCGTCCGCTGGGGCCCAAGGCGCAGGAATACGGCATGCGCGTCGGGCTGGCGCTCGTTTTGATGTTGATGATCTTCGCCACATGGAATGACATCGTTCATCTTTCCTCTCTAGGATGAGAGTGGGTGAGCGTGTCTGCGCAGCCACTGCGGCGTTGAAACGTTGGTCGTGTGTCGAGTAGCGAGTTTGCACGTGCGTAAAAGTTCGATAGAAGCGATCGGCGTCGCACCGCAGAATCCGGGGGTTCCGAGCGGGTGCGAGCGTCCGCTTAACGGTATGAGGGTCCGTCAACCCATGAAGCGTATGGTTCGAGTTGTCGGGCGCATCGCCGTCGCGTCTTCGGTCGCGGTCGGCGCCGTCGTCGCGGGCGCGGGGTTCTGGGTCGCCGGGGTGACCGAGGCTCACGCCCAGCGCGCCAGCGGCATTACGGTGCGCGGCAACCAGCGCGTCGACGCTGAAACGGTCCGCTCCTACTTCAGCGGCGGGCCGCTGGATCAGGCCCGCATCGACGAGGGCATCCGCGGTCTCTATGCGTCCGGCCTGTTCTCCGACGTGCGCGTCTCCCGCGCCGGCGGCGGCATCGTGGTGTCGGTCAGCGAGAACCAGGTCATCAACCGCGTCGCCTTCGAGGGCAACTCCAAGGTCAAGGACGCGGTGCTCGCCGCCGAGGTCCAGTCCAAGCCGCGCGGGCCGTTCAACCCCGCGATCGTGCAGGCGGACAGCCAGCGCATCTCCGAGATCTACCGCCGTTCCGGCCGCTACGAGGCGACCGTCGAGGCCAAGACCATCGCGCAGCCGAGCGGCCGCGTGGATCTGGTGTTCGAGATCAAGGAAGGCGGCAAGACCCAGATTTCCTCGATCAACTTCGAGGGCAACAACGCCTTCTCCGACGGCACCCTGCGCGACCAGATGACGACCACCGAGTCGAACTGGCTGAGCTGGCTGAAGTCGTCCGACGTGTATGACCCGGATCGCGTGAACGCCGATCTGGAGCTGATCCGTCGCTTCTATCTGAACAACGGCTACGCCGACTTCCGCGTGGTGTCCGCCAACGCCAACCTCGAGCGTGAGAAGAACGCCTTCACGCTGAACATCGTGGTCGAGGAAGGCCAGCAGTACCGCTTCGGCGCGGTGAACGTGGAATCGAGCGTTCCCGAGATCGACGCCACGACGCTGCAGCGCCGGGTGGAGTCCTCCACCGGCGGCGTCTACGCCGCCAAGGACGTGGACAAGTCGGTCGAGCAGATTTCGCTCGAGCTCGCGGCCCGCGGCTACGCTTTCGCGCAGGTCCGTCCCCGCGGCGACCGCAACTACGAGAGCCGCACCATCAACCTCACCTACGTGGTCGAGGAGGGCGCGCGGGTCTATGTCGAGCGCATCAACGTGCGCGGCAACACCCGCACCCGTGACTACGTCATCCGCCGCGAGTTCGATCTCGGCGAAGGCGACGCCTACAACCAGATCTTCGTGGACCGCGCGGAGCGGCGCCTGAAGGCGCTCGGCTTCTTCAAGAACGTGCGCATCACCACCGAGCCGGGCTCCTCGCCCGACCGCGTGATCGTGAACGTGGACGTGGAAGACCAGCCCACGGGCGAGTTCTCGGTCGCCGGCGGCTACTCCACCTCGGACGGCGTCATCGGCGAAGTGGCGCTCGGCGAGCGCAACTTCCTCGGCCGCGGCCAGTACGCCCGCATCGCGGCGCAGCTCGGCCAGCGCGTGCAGGGCTTCGACTTCTCGTTCACCGAGCCGTATTTCCTCGGCTCGCGCGTCTCCGCCGGCATCGATCTCTACGCCAAGGAGCGGGACGAGACCGAGTATTCGTCCTACCGCATCAACACCTATGGCGGCGGCCTGCGGTTCGGCCTGCCGATCACCGAAGAAATCTCGATTGGCACCCGGTACCAGCTCTACCAGCAGGACCTGAAGGTTCCGAGCAAGTACGACTTCTTCAAGAGCGACGGCACTCTGAACCCGGATCGCGCCTCGGTGGCGCTGCTGGAGGCCGAGGGCAAGACCATCACCTCGCTCGGCGGTCTGTCGCTGATCTACAACACGATCGACAATCCGCGCGATCCGCGTGAGGGCCTCTACGCCGAACTCAAGGGCGACGTGGCCGGTCTCGGCGGCGACACCCAGTTCGTGCGCGGCACGTTCGACGCCCGCTACTACCACCCGGTGTTCTGGGACGACGTGGTCGGCATCGGCCGTGTCCAGGGCGGCCACATCGCCGCCTGGGGCGACGAGAAGCTGCGCGTGCTGGATCACTTCTCCGGCGGCCCGGACATCGTGCGCGGCTTCGAGCCGCAGGGCTTCGGCCCGCGCGACATCGGCAGCCCGAGCGAGGATCCGCTGGGCGGCACCACCTACTTCGGCGCCTCCGCCGAAGTGCAGTTCCCGATCTACGGTCTGCCGAAGGAACTGGGTCTGAAGGGCGCGGTGTTCGCGGACGCGGGCACGGTGTTCGGTTACGAGGGCATCAAGAAGTTTCGGGCGGGGACCAACGAGGAAATCCTCGATTACTCCAACAGCAAGGCCATCCGGTCGTCTGTGGGCGGATCGATCCTCTGGACCTCGCCGCTTGGCCCGATCCGCTTCGACTTCGCCCATGTGCTGAGCAAGGCGAAGTACGACGAGACCCAGTTCTTCCGGTTCTCGGGCGGCACGCGCTTCTAATCGCCGCTTTCGGCGCGACCGAAAATCTTCTAAACGGGCGGCGGACCATCATCCGCCGCCCGTTCGCGTTTGCGGCTTTTCTCTTTGCGAGCGACATGATCGAACCGCGTTTCTTCGCCAGCCCCGAGCCGTTGTCCCTTGAGCGTCTGCTCGCCATCACCGGCGCCGCGGTCGGCGGAGGCGCGGCCGACGCCGTGGCGATCTCCGGAATCGGGCCGATCGATCGGGCGGGACCGGCGGACCTGACCTTCCTCGACAATCCGGCCTATGCGTCGGGCCTCGGCGTCAGCCGGGCCGGGGCCTGTCTGCTGGCGCCCAAATTTCTGGACAAGGCGCCGCCCGGCCTCGTGACGCTGGTGTCGCCGGAGCCCTACCGGGCCTTCGCGCGCGTCGCAGCCGCGCTCTATCCGGCGGCGTCCCGTCCCCAGCCGGTGTTCGGCCCCGGCGTCGCGCCGGGCGCGGTGGTGCATCCTGAGGCGCGGCTCGAGGCCGACGTCACCGTCGATCCCGGCGCGGTCATCGGTCCCCGGGCCGAGATCGGGCGCGGCGCGGTCATCTGCGCCAACGCCGTGGTCGGGCCGGACGTGCGCATCGGCCGCGACAGCACGCTCGGGCCGGGCGCGACCGTGGTGCACGCGCTGGTCGGCGATCGTGTCATCATCCACCAGGGCGCCCGCATCGGCCAGGACGGCTTCGGCTTCGCCATGGGACCGGGCGGACATCTCAAGGTGCCGCAGATCGGCCGCGTCATCGTTCAGGACGACGTGGAGATCGGCGCCAACACCACCATCGACCGCGGCGCGAACCGCGACACGGTGATCGGCGAGGGCTCCAAGATCGACAATCTGGTGCAGATCGCCCACAACGTCGTGATCGGCCGGCATTGCGTCATCGTCTCGCAGGTGGGCGTTTCCGGCAGCACGACGCTCGAGGATTTCGTCGTCCTCGGCGGGCAGGTGGGGGTCGTTGGCCATGTGCGCATCGGCATGGGCTCGCAGATCGCGGGCTCCAGCAACGTGCGCGAGGACGTGCCGCCGGGCTCGCGCTGGGGCGGCACGCCGGCGAAGCCGGTCCGGGACTGGTTCCGCGAAATGACCACATTGAAGCGTTTGGCGTCGGAGAAGCGGTCGCGGCCGGCGTCCGACGCGTCGGAAGGTTCAGCATCATGACCGAGGTCGAAACCACCGCCCCGGAGGGGCCCAAGACGCTGGGCGCCGCCGACATCCAGACCATCATGGCCTATCTGCCGCACCGCTATCCGTTCCTGCTGGTGGACCGGATCGTGGACATCGACGGCGACCGCTCGGGCGTCGGCATCAAGAACGTCACCTTCAACGAGCCGCACTTCCAGGGCCATTTTCCGGGCCAGCCGGTGATGCCGGGCGTGCTGCTGATCGAGGGCATGGCGCAGACGGCGGGCGCCATGTGCGTGGCCGCCCGCACCGCGCCGAGCGCGCCGCGGATCGTCTATTTCATGACGATCGACAAGGCCAAGTTCCGCAAGCCGGTCGTGCCCGGCGACGTGGTGAAGTTCCACATGACGCAGATCAAGAAGCGCGCCAACATGTGGTGGTTCCGCGGCGAGGCCAAGGTGGACGGCGTTCTGGTGTGCGAGGCGGAAGTCTCCGCCATGCTGGTCCACGGCAACGACTGACCTGACAGCGGGAGCCTAAATGCCGGAGATTCACCCTTCCGCGGTCGTCGCGGACGGCGCGCGCCTCGGCGACGGCGTCACCGTCGGTCCGTTCTGCGTCATCGGCCCGGAGGTCGAGATCGGCGCGGGCTCGTCGCTCAAGAGCCACGTGGTGGTGGAGGGGCGCACCGTCATCGGCGCGAACGCGCAGATCTTCCCCTTCGCCTCCATCGGCCACCAGCCCCAGGACCTCAAGTTCAAGGGTGAAGCGAGCCGGCTGGTCATCGGCCGCGATGCGCTGATCCGGGAGAACGTGACGGTCAATCCCGGCACCGAGGGCGGCGGCCTGCTGACCGAGATCGGCGACCGCTGCGCGCTGCTGGCGGGCTCCCATGTGGCCCACGACTGCCTTATCGGGAACGACGTCATTCTGGTGAACAACGTCATGGTGGCGGGGCACGTCACGATCGGCGATTTCGTCATCATGGGGGGCGGCTCGGCCGCGCACCAGTTCGTGCGCATCGGCGCCCATGCCTTCGTCGGCGGCCTCACCGGGCTTGAGAACGACCTGATCCCCTATGGCCTCGCCATGGGCGACCGCGCCTCGCTCGCGGGGCTCAACATCGTGGGCCTGCGTCGCCGCGGCTTCGAGCGCGAGGCGATCCATGCGCTGCGCCACGCGTTCCGCGAGCTGTTCGCCGAGGGCGCCGGCACGCTGAAGGAGCGGGTCGATTCCGTCGCCGCCGCCCATGGCGGCTCGCCGCTGGTCGACAACGTAGTGGCCTTCCTCAAGGCCGGCGGCGATCGCGCCGTTTGCACGCCGCGTGCCGCCGAGGCGGGCGGGCGCGGATGAGCTCCGGACCCGTCGGGTTCATCTGCGGGTCCGGACGCCTGCCGATCGAGGCCGCGGACGCGGCGATCGCGGCGGGGCGGGCCGTGTTCCTGATCGGCCTGCGCGGCGCCGCGGACCCCGAGATCGAACGCTTCCCCCACACGTGGGTGCGGCTCGGCGAGGTGGGCAAGCTGTTCAAGGCGCTGGACGGCGCGGGCGCGCGGGAGATCACCCTGCTCGGCGGCGTGCAGCGGCCGTCGATCCGCGATCTCGGCCTGGACATGACCGGGCTCGTGGCCATGCCGGAGCTGAAGCGCCTGCTGTCCGGCGGCGACGACAAGCTGCTGCGCGGGCTCGTGACCTTCGTGGAGAGCCGGGGCTATCGCGTGATCGGCGTGCATGAGGCGGCCCCGGACTTGCTCGCGCCCGAAGGCATCTTCGGCGCCCATGAGGCGGACGCCGAGAGCGCCGCGGGGGTCTCCGCCGCCATGAACGTGCTGGCTGCGCTCGGCCCCTTCGATGTGGGGCAGGCGGCGGTGGCGCTCGGCGCGCGCGTGGTGGCGATCGAGGCGGCCGAGGGCACGGACGGCATGCTGCGCCGGGTGGCCCGCATGGTCGAGAAGCGGCGGCTGCGCCGGGACGGCCGCGGCGGCGTGCTGGTGAAGCTGCCGAAGCCCGGACAGGACCTGCGCATCGATCTGCCGGCCATCGGGCCGCGCACCATCGAACTCGCGATTCAGGCCGGGCTGTCCGCCGTCGCGGTCGCCGCCGGCGGCGTGCTGATCGCGGAAAAGGCGAAGGTCGTCGCCATGGCGGTCGAGGGCCGGCTCTTCGTCGCCGGCGTGCCGCAAAGCGCCTACGCGGCGTCATGAGCGGCGCGGCCCCGCGCCACGTCGCCATCGTCGCGGGCGAGCGCTCCGGCGACGCGCTCGGGGCGGAGCTGGCGCGGGCGCTCCGGCGGCGGCTGGGCGAGGGCGTCCGGTTCCGCGGCGTGGCGGGTCCGCGCATGCTGGCGGCGGGCGTCGAGACGCTGTTTCCCATGGAGGACATCGCGGTGATGGGCGTCGGGCCCGTCATCGCCCGGCTGCCCACGCTGTTGCGGCGCATCCGCGAGACCGCGGACAGCCTGATCGCCGATCCGCCGGACCTGCTCGTCATCGTCGACAGTCCGGATTTCACCCACCGGGTGGCGCGTCGGCTGCGGGCGGCGCGGCCGGAGGTTCCGATCGTCGATTACGTCTCGCCCACCGTCTGGGCCTGGCGGCCGGGACGGGCCAAGGCGATGCGGCCCTATGTGGACCAGATCCTCGCGCTGCTGCCGTTCGAGCCCGCGGCCCATGAGCGGCTCGGCGGCCCGCCCTGCGCCTATGTGGGCCATCCGCTGATCGAGCGTCTCGACGAGCTGCGCCCCGCGCCGGGCGAGCGCGCGCCGATCGGCGAGGGGCCGGCGCGCCTGCTGGTGCTGCCGGGCAGCCGCGCGGGCGTGGCGCACCGCCACATGCCGCTGTTCGGCGAGACGCTGCGGCGGCTGGCGGACGAGGGCCACGCCTTCGAGGTGACGCTGCCGACCACGGAGCGTCTGGCGCCGGACATTCTGCGCATGGCGGCCGACTGGCCGGCGCCGCCGAAGATCGTTCTGGGCGAGGCGGAGAAGCTGGCGGCGTTCCGGGCGGGGCAGGCGGCGCTCGCCGCCTCCGGCACGGTGACGCTGGAGCTGGCGCTCGCGGGCGTGCCCACCGCCGCGGCCTACCGGCTGGAGTGGTTCGCGCCGCTGCTGGAGCCGTTCATCCGCATCGAGGCGCCCTTCATCCTGCTGCCGAACCTGATCCTCGGCGAGCGCGCCATTCCCGAATGCGTGCACCGGGACGCCACGCCCGTGCGGCTTGCGGCGGAGCTGTCGCCGCTGCTGCGGGACAGCCAGGAGCGCGCGGAGCAGGTGGCGGCGCTCGCCCGGCTCGACGCCGTCATGCGCCTGCCCGACGGCGAAACCCCATCCGAGCGCGCCGCCGACGTCACGCTCGCCGCCTGGAACCGCGCCCGCCGCCCGGCCGGGTAAGCCACGCGTCCGCGCCGGTCCGACGAAGACATAAGGCCCCGGAGCAGCACGCTCCGGGGCCTTATGTCTTGGAGCGCTTGGCCAAAGCCATCCGCAGGCTCGCTCGCCGCCGGCTCCCGACGCTGCCGTCATGCCCGAGCTTGTCTCGGGCATCCACGACTTGCACGCCCGGAGCGTTCACCGAAGGGCAAGTCGTGGATACCCGCCTTCGGCGGGCATGACGAAGAGGGGAAACCTGAGCGTGCGCTCAGGCTCTCCCGACGCCTTGCCTCAGCGCGGGTCGAACTTGCCGGCCGCGTGCGAGAGCATGGTGTAGACCTTGCCGGTTTCCGAGGTGAGGTAGCCGTCGGTGATGCGTCCGTCGGCGTCGTCGTCGGCGATCTCGGCCAACAGCCGCTCGAACTCCGCCACGTAGCGGTCCACCGTCGCCCGGAACTCGGGCTCGGAGCCGTATTTGCGGCGGATCTCCTCGAAGGTCTGCTGGCCCTGCAGAGTGTAGAGCCGGCGGGTGAACACGTTGCGCTCGCCCCTGCGGTAGCGGTCCCAAAGCTCGGCGACCGCCTGATGGTCGATCATGCGCGCGATGTCGACCGATAGGCTGTCGAGCGACTCGATCGCATGATGCGGCGGGCGCTGCTGGGGCGCGGGCGCCGGCTTGCGGGCCGGGGCGGTCTTCGGCTCGTCGTCGCGGGAGGCGCGGGCGAGCAGGCCCGAGATCCAGCTGCCGCCGTCGTTGGCGTCGTCGGCGACGGGCG
>NZ_JBHTMX010000106.1:0-9960 GCF_042679725.1 Methylopila musalis | reverse complement strand
GTCCGGCGCGGTGGCGGCGGCCACCAGCGAGGCGTAAGGCCCGCCGTCGGCGTCGACGGTCGCGAGCATGGCCCGGCGGCCGGAGCGGATCAGCGCCCGTGCGGCGGCGACGGGATCGAAGGCGGCGGCGCGGTCGGCGGTGGTCATGGGCGTCGGGGCTCCGGTCGAAAGCGGGTCCGGGAGGGAAACCGACGATCGGATCGCTTGACAAGGCGCCATGTTCGGGCGCGCCGTCACAATTAAGCCACGCCGCGCCGCTTCATGCGGGCGGGGTTTCAGGTTACAGGCGGGTCCATGCCCACGATCGCTCTGGTCGACGACGACCGCAACATCCTCACCTCCGTGTCCATCGCCCTCGAGGCGGAGGGCTACCGGATCCAGACCTACAACGACGGCGCCTCGGCCCTCGAAGGGCTCAAGGCGTCGCCGCCCGACCTCGCCATCTTCGACATCAAGATGCCGCGCATGGACGGGATGGAGCTGCTGCGGCGGCTGCGGCAGAAGTCCGAGCTGCCGGTGATCTTCCTCACCTCCAAGGATGAGGAGATCGACGAGCTGTTCGGCCTCAAGATGGGCGCGGACGACTTCATCCGGAAGCCGTTCTCCCAGCGGTTGCTGGTGGAGCGGGTCAAGGCCGTGCTGCGCCGGGCGGTGGCGCGCGAGGCCGCGGCCGCGGCGCCCGGAACCGCCGCCGGCAAGGGCCCGGACAGCAAGGCGCTGGAGCGCGGCTCGCTGATGATGGACCCCGAGCGCCACACCTGCACCTGGAAGGGCGAGGGCGTGACGCTGACCGTCACTGAGTTCCTTATTCTCCAGGCGCTCGCGCTGCGTCCCGGTGTGGTCAAGAGCCGCAACGCCCTGATGGACGCGGCCTATGACGATCAGGTCTATGTGGACGACCGCACCATCGACAGCCACATCAAGCGCCTGCGCAAGAAGTTCAAGGCGGTGGACGACGACTTCGACATGATCGAGACGCTGTACGGCGTCGGCTACCGCTTCAAGGAGGTCTGAAAAGACCGTTGAAACCTGTCTCAGGGCTCGATCGGCGTGTCCCGTCATGCCCGCCGAAGGCGGGTATCCACGATTTTGGACGCTCCAGCGCTTGCGGGTTTCAGTCGTGGACGCCCGAGACATGCTCGGGCATGACGTCGAGCTTGGACAACCGCATAAGGTCCGAGCGCGTGGGCCTTTACGGCCCGCACGCCCCGGTCGCGTGAGACGATGAGCGCAGACGCCGAACGCGCCGACGACCTGCCCCAGGCCGACGACGACGAAGCCGCGGCGCCCCGCACGCTGCGGGCGCGGGCGCGCGACGCGGTCCGTGCGCTGCGCGTGCTGGGCTTCTCCAGCCTCACGCGCCGCATCGTGGTGCTCAATCTGGCGGGCCTGCTCGCGCTCGCCTCCGGCATCCTCTACCTGAACCAGTTCCGCGCCGGCCTGATCGAGGCGCGGGTGCAGAGCCTGCTGATCCAGGGCGAGATCATCGCCGGCGCCATCGCCTCGTCGGCGACGGTCGAGACCAACCAGCTCTATGTGGATCCCGACAAGCTGCTGGAGCTGCAGCTCGGGGAAAGCGCCTCGCCCGGCGAGGAGGGGCTCCAGAGCCTCGAATTCCCCATCAATCCGGAGAGGGTGGCGCCGGTTCTGCGGCGGCTGGTGACGCCGACCCGCACCCGCGCCCGCATCTACGACCGGGACGGCGGCCTGCTGCTGGACAGCCGCTCGCTCTACGCCCGCGGCGACATCCTGCGCTTCGACTTGCCGGCCCCGAAGACGCGCGAGCCCAACCTCTTCGACGGGATGGTGCGCTCGGTGAAGTCGTGGTTCCGCCGCTCGGACCTGCCGCTTTACGCCGAGCTCGGCGCCTCGAACGGGCGCGGCTATCCGGAGGTGAACCGGGCGCTCGGCGGCGCGCCGGAAAGCGTGGTGCGGGTGAACGACGGTGGCGAGATCATCGTCTCGGTCGCGGTGCCGATCCAGCGCTTCCGGGCGGTGACGGGCGCGCTGCTGTTGTCGACCCAAGGGGGCGACATCGACGCCATCGTCCGGGCCGAGCGGCTGTCGATCGTGCGCTACTTCCTGGTGGCGGCGGCGGTGATGCTGGTGCTGTCCCTGCTGCTCGCGAGCACCATCGCCGGCCCGGTGCGCAAGCTCGCCGACGGCGCCGAACGGGTGCGGCGGGGCATCAAGCACCGGGAGGAGATCCCGGACTTCACCAACCGCTCCGATGAGATCGGCCATCTCTCCGGCGCGCTGCGGGACATGACCAACGCGCTCTACGCCCGCATCGCCGCGATCGAGAGCTTCGCCGCCGACGTAGCGCATGAGCTGAAGAACCCGCTGACCTCGCTCCGATCGGCCGTGGAGACGCTGCCGCTCGCCAAGTCGGACGACTCCCGCGCCCGTCTGCTCGGCGTGATCGAGCACGACGTGCGGCGGCTCGACCGGCTGATCAGCGACATCTCGGACGCGAGCCGCCTCGACGCCGAGCTGCAGCGGCAGGACGCGGAGCCGGTGGACGTGGTGAAGCTGCTGTCCACCGTGATCGACATGCAGAACAGCGTGCGCCGGGACGACGGCGTCACCGTCAGCCTGAAGGTGGCGGAGGCGGCGCAGGGCCGTGACGCCTATCTGGTGCTCGGCCACGACTCCCGCCTCGCCCAGGTGGTCACCAACCTGATCGACAACGCGCGCTCGTTCTCGCCCCGGGGCTCCAACGTCGCCGTGCGCTGCCGCCGGGGCCGCAGCGGGGTGGAGATCATCGTGGACGACGCGGGGCCCGGCATCCGCCCCGACGCCATGGAGAAGATCTTCGAGCGCTTCTACACCGACCGTCCCGAACAGGGCTTTGGGCAGAACTCGGGTCTCGGCCTGTCGATCTCGAAGCAGATCGTGGAGGCCCATGGCGGCGCGATCCGCGCCCAGAACCGCATGACCAAGCCGCCTGCCGGCGAGGAGCCCAAGGTGGTGGGCGCGCGCTTCGTGGTGCGCCTGCCGGCGGCGCTGGCGTGACGCCGTCGCCCACGGTCCACGCCACCTGCGTGGCGGTGGGGGCGGCGGGCGTGCTGATCCGGGGCGCGCCGGGCGCCGGCAAGTCCAGCCTCGCGCTGGCGCTGACCGACGCCGCGCTCCGGGACGGAAGTCATGCGGCGCTGGTGGCGGACGACAGGGTTCGGCTGGCGGCGGTCGGCGGCCGTCTGCTCGCGACCTGCCCGGACGCGCTCGCCGGCCTGATCGAGATTCACGGCGCGGGCGTGCGTGAGGCGCCCTATCTGCCGAATGTTATCGTTCGACTTTTGGTGAATATGGAGCCGTTTCCGGCCCGTATGCCGGACGACGGCGCGTCGTTCGACACCGTGGAGGGCGTGCGGCTTCCGCGACTTGCGGTCGCAGAACGGTCGCCGCTGGCCCCGGCTCTGGTGCGCCAGACGCTGGCGGAGAACGGTCACGCTTCCGATTGTGGCGCTTCCGCACTTGCGTTCGCGCCGCAACATGGAAAAGTAAGGTCTCCGGCGCGCTTCGCGCCGTGGTTCTAGCGCCGGACGCGCCGCAGGCATGCGCGCGTCGGCCGTGAGATCTGGAGCGCACGCGTTTGCGCGGAGAATGCATGATAGGCCTCGTACTGGTCACCCACGGGCGTCTGGCCTGTGAGTTCCGCGCCGCGCTGGAGCATGTGGTGGGTCGCCAGCCTCAGTTCGCGACCATCACCATCGAACCCGACGACGACATGGAGCTGCGCCGCGGCGACATACTCGCCGCCGTGCGCGAGGTGGACAGCGGCGACGGCGTCGCCGTGCTCACCGACATGTTCGGCGGCACGCCGTCGAACCTCGCCATCTCCTGCATGGAGGGGCGCCGGGTCGAGGTGATCGCGGGCATCAACCTGCCCATGCTGATCAAGCTCGCCAGCGTCCGGGCCGACCTGCCGCTGGACGCGGCGGTGGTTCAGGCGCAGGAAGCCGGGCGCAAGTACATCAACGTCGCGAGCCGGGTGCTCTCCGGCAAGTAGGCGGCCGCGGCCGGGCGATCCGGCGCGGCGGAACAGCGAACCTGCGGCAAGACAGGGACGGAGCGAGACCAATGGCGCAGGACGGCGTTTCCCGCGAGCTTCCCATCATCAACCGTCGCGGCCTGCACGCCCGGGCCTCGGCGAAGTTCGTCCAGACGGTGGAGCGGTTCAACGCCAACGTGCGCGTCAGCCGGTCCGGCGAGACGGTCAGCGGCGGTTCCATCATGGGGCTGATGATGCTGGCGGCGGCTCCCGGCACCACCATCATGGTGGAGGCGAGCGGCGCCGAGGCGGCGGAAGCGCTGGAGGCCATCGCCGCGCTGGTGGCGAACCGCTTCGGCGAAGAGGAATAGGACGCTCGGTCATGACAGCGGGGAGGGGACGGCCTCACGCCGTCATGCCCGAGCGCTACTCGGGCGTCCCCGACTGAAACGCTGACGATGTCGCCCGGCGGAACGTCGTGGCTGCCCGGCTGCGCCGGGCATACGGGCGTTTTATCGCGCGCTGTGGCCGTTCCTGAACAGACTCTACGGCCCGAAGATCGACCAGCCGGTGCGCTTCACCAGCATCTCCAGCGCCAGCCGGCCGAGATGGGAGTTGCCCGCGGCGTCGAGGCCCGGCGACCACACCGCGATCGAGGCCTTTCCGGGCGCCACCGCGATGATGCCGCCGCCGACCCCGCTCTTGCCCGGCAGGCCGACCCGGTAGGCGAAATCGCCCGAGCCGTCGTAATGGCCGCAGGTCAGCATGATGGCGTTGATGCGCCGCGCCCGCTCCCGCGTCACCACCGAGCGGCCCGTGGAGGGCTGCACGCCCGAATGGGCGAGGAAGCGGGTCGCCATGGCGAGCTGGCGGCAGCTCATGGCGATGGCGCAGTGGTGGTAGTAGACGCCGAGCGTGAAATCGACCGGGTTCTCGATCACCCCGAACGACTTCATGTAATTGGCGAGCGCGGCGTTGCGGAAGCCGGTGCGCTGCTCGGAGGCCGCCACCTTGTCGTCGATGGCGATGCCGTCGTCGTCGGCCAGGAACTGCATGAAGCGCAGGATCTCGCCCAGCGCCTCCCGCGGCTTGTGGCCGGACACGATCACGTCGGTGACCGCGATGGCGCCGGCGTTGATGAACGGGTTTCGCGGCACGCCGTTCTCGCGCTCGAGCTGGACGATGGAGTTGAACGGGCTTCCCGACGGCTCCCGCCCCACGCGCCGCCACAGCCGGTCGCCGACCTTGCCCAGCGCCAGCGTCAGGGTGAAGACCTTCGACACGCTCTGGATGGAGAACGGCGCGTCGCAGTCGCCGGCGGCGCTGACGCGGCCCTCGGCGTCGATCACGGCGAGCCCGAACTGGTTCGGGTCCACCCGCGCGAGCTCCGGGATGTAGCTCGCCACCTCGCCCCGGTCGGGACGCTCGCGCATCTCTTCGGCGATCTCGCGGACGATGGCGTCGAGGTCGGCCATGGGCGTCAGCCGGCCTTCGCGAGGCCGTCGGGCATGCCGGGCGCGGTCTGCCAGCCGAGATCGGGCAGCATCACGATGCGGGTGCCGCGCATGTCGGCGGCGCAGGCGAGGAAGCCGCGCTCCTCCATATAGGCCAGCAGCCGCCGCGCGCGGCCGGGCGAGCGGGTGCCGTAGGCGCGGGCGATCTCGCTGTCGGACGGGCAAGGGGCCTTCTGCAGCGCCGCCTTCGCGACCAGCAGGAACACGCCGCGCACGTCCTCGGGCAGGGCGGCGGCGACCAGCGTCGCCTGCTCCCAGTCGGAGGCCGCGACCGAGCCCTCGTCCACGCCGGCCTTGGCGATGGCGAGCTCGCGCCGGAAGCGCGGCAGGTCCGGCGGCTCGCCGGACAGCCGGGCGATGCGGCAGCGGACGAGGAAGTCCTGATAGAGCGTGGAGACCGGCTGAAAGCCCGCCTCGGGCTCGGCCATGATCGCCGTCATGATCTCGGCGATGGTCTTCTCGCGCTCGGCGTCGGCGAACAGGTCCACCGGCGCTTCCGGCGCGGCGGCGACCGCCGCTTCGCGGGAGCGGGCGAGCTGGGCCAGCACGTCCGCGGTGGAGGCGGTCGAGGCCGAGGCGCGCGGCAGGCTCTCGCCCTCGGACGGGCGGAAGATCAGGCCGGCCGCGTCCTCGGCGGGTTTTTCGGGCAGCGGCGTCAGCTTGGGCGAGCCGCCGCGGCCTTGCGTCTCCGCCGCGGCGATGCGGATCGATTCCGGCTTGCGGCCGATGGCGGGGCCGAGGCCGACGAAGGCGCCGCGGTCGAGGTTGCGGAACGCCTCCGCCTGCCGGCGCTCCATGCCGAGCAGGTCGGCGGCGCGCGCCATGTCGATGTCGAGGAAGGTGCGGCCCATGAGGAAGTTGGAGGCTTCCGCCGCCACGTTCTTGGCGAGCTTGGCGAGCCGCTGGGTGGCGATGACGCCGGCGAGCCCACGCTTGCGGCCGCGGCACATGAGGTTGGTCATCGCGGCCAGCGACTGGCGTCGGCTGTCCTCGTCGGCGTCGCCGGAGGCGGCGGGGGCGAACAGCTGCGCCTCGTCCACCACCACCAGCATCGGGTACCAGTGGTCGCGCTCGGCGTCGAACAGCCCGTTCAGGAACACGGCCGCCGCCCGCATCTGGCGGTCCATGTCGAGGCCTTCGAGGTTGAGCACCACCGACACCCGGTGGCGGCGCACCCGGTCGGCGATCAGGCTGAGGTCGCGCTCCACGCCGGCGGCGTCCACCACCACATGGCCGTAGGCGTCCGCGAGGGTGACGAAATCGCCCTCAGGGTCGATGACGCATTGCTGCACCCAGGGGGCGCTCTGCTCCATCAGCCGGCGCAGAAGATGCGATTTTCCCGAGCCCGAATTGCCCTGCACCAGCAGGCGCGTGGCGAGCAGCTCCTCGAGGTCGATCACGGCGCGCTGGCCGCTGGCGCGCGCGCCGATGTCCACGCTCACCGTCATTCGGCCGCGACTCACCCTCCGTGCGTCTTCAACGATCGCATAGGAACGGTTATCCGCCCCGGCGCGGGAGTCCAAGCGCCGCGGGCGTTGTCCCCAAGCGTTTCGATCCCGGCCGCGTCCGCCCGCCTCAGCGCACCACCACCCGCGCGCCCACCGGCGTGCGGGCGTAAAGGTCCTCGACGTCGAAATTGATCATGCGGATGCAGCCCGACGACATGGCCTGGCCGATGGTGTGGGGCTCGTTGGTGCCGTGGATGCGGAACAGCGTGTCGCGGCCGTTGCGATGCAGGTAGAGCGCGCGGGCGCCGAGCGGGTTCTCCGGCCCGCCGGCCATGCGCAGCGGCAGGTCCGGCCGGCGCTGCAGCATCTCGGGCGGCGGCACCCAGTCCGGCCATTCCTGCTTGGCGCCGACCACGGCCTCGCCGGTCCAGCCGAAGCCCTCGCGGCCGACGCCCACGCCGTAGCGCAGCGCCCGGCCGTTGGGCTCCACCAGGTAGAGATGCTTGGTGGCGGTGTCGATGACGATGGTGCCCGGCGCCTCGCCGGTCGGGTCCGACACCTCCTGCTTGCGATACTCGCTCGGCAGCGCGGAGGGGTAGCTGCGCGTCATGGCCGCGGCGATCGCGCCGCCGGACGACGTGTTCAGGCTGGACGAGGTCTCGCACCCGGCGAGAGCGAAGCACGCGGCGACGAGCGCCGCCACGACGGACAGGTTGACCGAACCCCGCATGAGACTGGACGCCGCTCCCGGACGGGCGGCTCCGCGAACCACGGCGCGCCCTGTGTTGTTCTTTGACGGTGCAGTAAAGAGGGCGCGGGCGTCCGCAGGCGAGAGGACTTTCGGCGGCCGGCGACTGAATTCGCAGCCGCTGTCACGCCGTCGCCACACTTCGCCCGGTCGGGGCGGTGTTCAAAGGTCAAGCGGCGGCCACGCCAAGCTCCGACGTCATGCGGCGGCTACTCCGCCTTGGGGTGGGGTGATGGCGTAGCCCTCCTCGTCATACTGGTTGAGCTTGTTGCGCAGCGTCCGGATCGAGATGCCGAGAATGTTGGCGGCGTGGGTGCGGTTGCCCTGGGTGTGGCCGAGCGTGTCGAGGATGAGGTCGCGCTCCACGTCCGCCACCGTGCGGCCGACAAAGCCGCGGGTGACGATCTCCGCCGTCTCCGCCGCGCGGGAGGCCGCGTCTCCGCCGCGCGCCGGCGCCATCGGCCCGCCGTCCGGGCTCAGAATGGCCTCGGGCCCGATCTCCGGTCCGCTCGCCAGCAGGACCGCGCGGTGCATGGTGTTTTCCAGCTCCCGCACGTTGCCGGGGAAGCGCCCGCGGGCGATCTGCATCCGCGCCTCGGGGGAGAGCGCGCGCACCGGCATGCCGTTGGCGAGGGCGTATTTCTTGCCGAAATGCGCCGCGAGTTCGAGGATGTCCGCCGGCCGCTCGCGCAGCGGCGGGATCTTCAGCGTCACCACGTTCAGGCGGTAGAGCAGATCCTCGCGGAAGGTGCCGCGCCGCACCTCGTCCGCCAGCACCCGATTCGAGGTGGCGATGACGCGGATGTCCACCGGCACCGGCTTCGCGCCGCCAACCCGGTCGATCACCCGCTCCTGCAGCGCGCGCAGCAGCTTGGCCTGCAGCCGCACGTCCATCTCCGAAATCTCGTCCAGCAGCAGCGTGCCGCCCGAGGCCTCCTCGAACTTGCCGATGCGCCGCGCCGAGGCGCCGGTGAAGGCGCCCTTCTCATGGCCGAACAGCTCGCTTTCCAGCAGCTGCTCCGGGATCGCGGCGCAGTTGACCGAGACGAACGGCTTGCTCGCCCGCGGCGATTTCTGATGGACGTGGCGGGCGAGCATCTCCTTGCCCGAGCCGCTTTCGCCGGTGATCAGCACGCTCGCGGAAGAGCCGGCGATCTGGGTCGCGAGCTGCACCACCGCGATCATGGCCGGGTCGCGGAACACCAGGTCGCGCTGGTCGTCGGCGACCGCCGCCAGCACCGCCGCGATCAGC
This sequence comes from Methylopila musalis, assembly GCF_042679725.1. Lineage (NCBI taxonomy): Bacteria > Pseudomonadati > Pseudomonadota > Alphaproteobacteria > Hyphomicrobiales > Methylopilaceae > Methylopila > Methylopila musalis. The sequence goes on along the minus strand of NZ_JBHTMX010000106.1, from coordinate 1,004 downwards.
TCCGGGTCCGGCGGCAGCGGGATGTACTCCTTGGCGCCGGACTGGATCGCCGCGACCGCGGCGCGGGCGTCGTTGTCCACGCCGCAGGCGACCACCGGCACATGGAAGCGGTCCGCCTCCAGCGCGACGATCAGCTCCCGCACGTCGAGCGCCACGTCGACCATGATCAGGTCGGCGCCGCGGCCGGCGCGCAGGGTGCGCATGGCCTGCTCCACGGTTTCGGCGTGGGTCACGGCGGCGCCGCGGTCCATGGCGATCCGGGTCGCGGCGGTGAGCTGGCCCTTGAGCTGGCCGACGATGGTGAGCCGCATTGGGTTCTCCTGTCGCTCAGGCGCGGTCGGGCTTGATGATTTCGGTCATCGTCACGCCCAACCGCTCTTCGACCAGCACCACTTCGCCGCGGGCGACGAGCCGGTCGTTCACATAGATGTCGATCGCCTCGCCGACCTTGCGGTCGAGTTCGAGGATCGAGCCGGGTTTCAGCCGCAGCAGTTCGCCCACGTCGACCCGGGAGCGGCCGAGCACCGCGGAGACCGAGACGGGCACGTCGAACACGGCCTCGAGGTCGGAGGCGCCGCGGGGCTCGCCGGAGGGGTCCGGGCGGGCGCCGGGCTTGTCCACCATGTCGAGGTCGCCGGCGCCGAGGTCCGGAAGGGGCACGTCCTTGCTGGTCATGTGGCGTTTCCTTCCGGGCCGCCGTCGTCGGCGGCGAAATGACGGGCGATGACGGTCTCGATCGCGGCGGCGACGGCGGCGGCGTCGCGCACCACGCCGCCGTCGGCCCATTCGAGGCGCGCGTCGCCCACGGCGACCTCCGGGTCGCCCAGCACGATCAGGCGGCCGGCGAAGCCGCGGGTCTGGGCGATGGCGGTCAGTTCGGTCTTCACGGCCTCGACCATGGCGGGCGCGACGCGCACCGCCACGTGGGGCGCCTGCCTCAGCTCCGCGAAACAGGCCTCGGCCGCGGCGGCGATCTCCGCCATGGGCGCGCGCGCCATGGCGGC